>CAKUCJ010000038.1 GCA_934643435.1 uncultured Collinsella sp. | reverse complement strand
GCCGTCGCCATGATGCCCTCGTCGTCTCCATCTACGATGATGCCATCGAGGTCATCGATCTGAGTGGACTGATAAAAATCGGTCTTGTTGAACTTTCCCTGGTCAACCATCATGTAGCCCTGGTTTGAGTTGGTTGGATACATGCGCTTGAATCGACTCCGAACGACTTTCGTCGGGGCGGAGCTGACGTTGACAAAGATGCCGGCGGTGATGATGCCACGGTTCGTGGGCACGCCTCCGAGCGCCATGTCTCTTTCGGAGTCCTTAACGACTTCCAGGGCGAATTCGTCGCCAGGCTCGACGGCGCAGAGGAACTGTTCGCAGCGCTTGCCCGTCTCATCGGCATCGGCGACTAGCCAGAGTGACGTCCCCACGTAGGGGCATACGGCGCTATCGAGCTTGACGAGGGCCTCCGTCGAGAGCGTCTATTTGAACACGAGTTCGCCGCTGGAGAAGACCTTCTTTCCGTTGGCCATGATGTCGGTCGAGAAACAACGCGCGTCGCCGTCAAAGGCATCGGCCAGGTCGGCGTAGTCGTGGCCGCTCGCGGGGGTCGACTGCGATGCCCGCATCGAGTGCTGAAAGGATTGTGCTGTGCGTGCGCTCCGATACGACTCTTGAGCCAAATGGCAGTAGGGCCCCATCCACGTCTGCGAGGATGGGCTTTATCAAGGGGCCCTCCCGTTTCGGTCTGGGCATCAGTGCGCCGACGTGCGTCGTCCTAGTTGTATTGCCTGTCTCCCAAGAGGTTCTTCGAGATGATCCTGTTAAACTCTACCGGATCATCCCAGCAAGAGGTCAGGAAGAGGAACAGCAGCTCGATGACGAAGTTGATCGAGCTGTGCGAGAAGGCTACCTCGGTTCCGGTGATGGCCTGATCTCGCGAGATGGCTCGGATGATATGCGTGGCACGCTTCGCGAGCGGCGTATCCGGGTTGTCTGTGATCATGATGATGGGGGTGTTCGAATCCTCGGCAGAGTCGAATATGTTGACGAGGCGCTTCGAGTATCCGGACGTCGAAATGACGAGTAGGACGTCATTCTCCTTGAGGCTGGTTGCGGCGGAGACCATGGCTTCGGTGGTACTGGGGCAAAACGCCCTGACTCCAACCTGCGAGAGCTTGAACGCCGCGTTTACGCCCATGCTAATCGAGTTGCCGACACCCGTGATCAGGACGAGGTTGGCGTTGTGGAGCAGATTGACGACTGCCGAAAAGTCATCGGGGTCAATGAGCGAGGTGGTTTGGGAGAGCTCCTTGACCTTGTGAGACAGGACGTACTTGATGGAGCCCTCGACGTCGTCCAGAGTAACCTTGCCGCCCGTGGCCTTTTCCTCGCCGGATGCCCTGCTGATGGATATGCCGAGCGCCAGACGCATGTCCGAATAGGTTCGGTAGTCAAGCGTCCTTGCAAATCTCGAAACAGACGCCGGTGACGTGCCGGTTTCTGCGGCGAGTTCGCGGACGGTCATCGTTGCGACGTCCGACGGGTGGTCGAGCACATACGTTGCGATCGCCTTCTCCGAGGGGGATAGGCTGCTCATGACCGCGCAGATGTGACTGAGTACATCTCCTGTCTTATCCATGGTTACTCCTTGGCCCTAGTTTGCTTTGTATCTTAGGTCAAGAGAGGTGAAAATAAGGAAAAATGTTTCATGAGCGGCGAAACAGCGTTTCACCGCTCATTTCCTACCGTTCACGGTAAATCGGTGCTTCCCCGGCGCAATCTCAGCTTGAGCTGTTATCTTATGAGCCGTGAAACAACGGCACGAAAACGATGAAACAACAGAACATCGTTTCAATGCCTCGTAACTCCGTTTCACGCTAGATGGTGAATCACTTCGGAGCCCAGACGGGCGTCGGCGAGCAAGAAGGAGGAGGCGCGATGCGCAACGCCAAGGCAAGCGCAAGCATGACTTCGCTGTTCTTAGCGAACGTCCTCTACTGGGTCTGCGCGGGCGTGTACTCGCCGTTCCTCTCCGCTCACTACGCGAGTCTCGGCCTCAGCGCGGCCGAGACCGGCATCCTCCTCGCGGCGACCCCGGTGTGTGCTCTCGCCATCCAGCCGCTCTGGTCGACGATCGCCGACAAGCTCGGGCGCCGCCGAGCGGTCATCGTGGCCCTCTGCCTTGCGGCGGCGGCACTCGCTCCGCTGTATTACCTGGCGTCTACGTTCGCCCCGGTCCTTCTTGTGACCTTTGCGTTCTCGGCGTTCTTCTCGGGGCTCCTGCCCCTGAGCGACTCCCTCGTCATCGAGCTCGCGGATCGCTCTGGCCTGGACTTTTCTCGCATACGCATGGGTGGCACCATCGGCTACGCCATCGTTGTCCTGATCGTCGGTAGGCTGCTTGACGTGGCTCCTCAAATCCAGTTCGTGGTGGTCTCCGCTGCGCTGGTGGCCTTCGCGGTTCACATGTGGCGCCTCCCCGAGGCGGGGGTTCGTGCCAATGCCGCGGACGAATTCAAGGTCTCCCACGGAAAGGGCCTCCTCTCGCTGTTCACCAGCAACGAGATCGCCTTCGTCTTGGTCTTCGCCTTCATCAGCTCAGCCGCGATTGGCTTCATCGGGACGTTTTTGGGCCGCTACGCGGTCGAGCTTGGCGAGGGCCAGAACCTCGTGGGCGTCCTGAGCGCGGTTTCCGCTGCGAGTGAGATCCCCATCCTGCTTGTCTCCTCCAAGCTGGTCAGGCGCTTCGGCGAGATGAACCTCCTGATCTTTTCCTGTTTCATGGCGGCGCTCAGGCTCGTGCTCGTGGGCACCGGCATAGTCCCGGTCATGATCTGCGGCCAGCTGCTGCAGAGCGTGAGTTACATGACCGTTTACTACTCCTGCGTTACCTACATTGCCAACCACACCTACGAGGATTGTCGCGCTCGAGGTCAGAGCGCCTTCGCGATGGTCCAGAGCGGTCTGTCCGTCGTGGTTGCGAACCTGTTTGGCGGTTGGGCGTGCGACGCGCTCGGCACGCACGCGGGTTTTCTGGCCTTCGCCCTCGCTTCAACGATTGCTGCGGTCGTTGCTCTTGTGGCGTACGTACTGTGGCGTCGAAGTGCGGCGCCACAGCCTGAGGGCCAGTCGGCCGCATAGGCTCCACCGCGCTTTGCAAGCGCCTGCCTGCCTCGCGTTTCTCTTCGTGTTCAACCAGCTGACGAGCTGAGAACTGTCCAATCCAATGGTTATCCAAGTGAAAGGAAGGCAAAGATGTCTCTCATCAAGGTCAACGAGCTTCTTCAACATGCGACCGAGCACCACTATGGCGTGCCCGCGATCAACGTCATCAACACGGAGACCATCCGTTATGCGATCCAGGCCGCCGAGGATGAGCACATGCCTATCATCATCCAGTACTGGCCCGGCTTCGAGGACCACTGTGCCCTCGACATCATCGCCTTCGCCGCCCGCTATTACGCCGAGCGCGCGAGCGTGCCCGTCGCCGTCCACCAGGATCACTCCGCTGGTTACGAGATCGCCGTCAAGGGCGTCAAGGCCGGTTTCCCCTCCGTCATGGTCGACGGCTCCTCGCTTCCCTATGAGGAGAACTTCCAGCTCACGAAGGACGTCGTCCAGGTCGCCAAGATCTTCGACGTTGACATCGAGGCCGAGCTCGGCCACGTCGGCAACGGCTCCGACGCCAACGACTTCGTGAACAGCGACCACTATACCGACCCGAACCTCGCCGAGGAGTTCGTCGAGGGAACAGGCTGTGGTTCGCTCGCCATCGCCGTCGGCAACGCCCACGGCCCCTACGTCAAAGTCCCGAACCTCGACATGGAGCGCATCAAGGCCTGCAGGGAGGCCGTCAGCGTCCCCCTCGTCATGCACGGATGCTCCGACATCCCCGACGAGCAGCTCCAGGAGGCCGTGAACCTCGGTATGAGCAAGTTCAACATCGCCACGGAGTACTTCCGCTCCATGTACCGCGCTTTCGAGAAGGATATCAACTCCGGCAAGAACGACGGCAACGGCGTTGGCCTCCTGATGGACGCCGCCCCCGACATGCGCGCGTTCGTCGCCAGCAAGATCCAGCTTCTGAACCCAAACCACTATTCGCTCTAGGAGAGACTCGATGAAGAAAGTTCTTGTCGCGTCGCACGGCCACCTCGCAAGCGGAATCAGGAGCTCGATTGAGATCCTGACCGGCATGGCGGACATGGTGGAAGCAGTTGACTGCTACGTGGACGACTCCGATTTCACCCCTCGCATCCAGGCTTTTATTGACTCGGTGGGCCCTGAGGACGAGGCCATCATCTTCACCGACATCTACGGTGGCTCCGTCTTCCAGAAGGTCGTCCTCATGGAGCCGGAGAAGCGCGGGATCGTCCATGTCACCGGTATGAACCTCGGCCTCGTGATCGAGGCGCTCCTCGGCGCCGAGCCGGTCACGGCAGATTCGATCAAGCAGAGCGTCGAGCTGGCGAGGGCGACGATGCAGGTCGTCGAGCCTCCGAGCAAGGCCGCGGACAACGAGGGGTCCGACGGAGACTTCTTCGATTAGAGAGCACTAACAAGTAGGGAGAGGAAACAATGATTGTTCAGGTTCGAGTCGATGACCGTCTGATTCATGGACAGGTCGCCCTGGTGTGGACCAAGGAGCTCAACACCACCAGGATCATCGTCGCCAACAAGCACGCTGTGGAGAGCGATGCCCTTCGCATGACGCTTTCCATGGGTACGCCGGCGGGACAGAAGCTCCTTGTCAAGGACGTTCCGGATGCCTGCCGCATCGCGAACGATTCGCGTGCGGACTCCATGCGCATCTTTGCGCTTACCAACTGCGTGCGTGACGTGCTTGAGCTCGTTAAGGGCGCGCCGGGCAAGATCGAGGGCGTGAACGTTGCCAACGTCGGCCGCTTCGACAAGTCCGATCCGGATAGCAAGGTCGCCCTCAACTCCACGATCATGCTCAACCCGGATGAGCTCGAGGCTGCGAAGGAGCTTTGCGAGCAGGGTATTCCGGTTTTCCATCAGCTTATCCCGTCCAATCCCAAGACTCCTCTCAAGAGTCTGATCGAGGCGGCGGGGAAATAAGGGGATTTGGCCAGGCGGCCAAATGAAATGAGAGAAAGGAAGTCAAATGATTGGGTTAGCAGTAATGGCCTGGTTGACCGTGCTGATTTGCTACGGCGGCAACTGGGTTCTCGGTCAGTGCATGATCGAGCGTCCTCTCGTGGTCGGCCTCGTTGCGGGCCTTCTGATGGGCGACGTCAAGACCGGTGTCATCATCGGTGCCTCTCTCGAGGCGATTTTCATGGGCGCGGTTAACATCGGTGGCGCTATTTCCGCCGAGCCCGTTACCGCGACCGCCCTCGCCGTCGCCTTTACCGTTGGCGCCGGCATCGACCAGGGAGCTGCCATCACGCTGGCCGTTCCCGTGGGCGTCGTCACCGCGTTTCTGTCGATCTTCATGAACAACGTGTTCCTGGCGTTCTTCGCCGCCACCTTTGACAAGATGGCGGCCGAGGGCAACGAGAAGGGCCTCGCGCTTCAGCACTTCATTCTCTGGTTCGTTAAGTACGCCGCCTTTGGCCTCATCGCCTTCCTCGGCGTTTACCTTGGCGCCGAGCCCGTTGCCGCCATCGTCAACCAGATTCCGGCCAATGTCATGAACGGCCTCAACGCCGTGGGCGCCCTTTTGCCCGCCGTTGGTATGGCGCTCCTGCTCCAGATGCTGTGGAGCACCGAGCTCAGCATCTACTTCTTCCTGGGCTTTACGCTCTACCAGTACCTCGGCCTCCCGATGATCGCCATCGCCGTTCTCGGTGTCATCATCGCGGTTGCCTCCGCCCTTCGCGACAAGGAGATCTTTGATCTCACCAAGAAGGGCGTGGCCACCCAGGCCGTTTTCGGCGACTCTGCAACTAGCGACGAGGAGGATTTCTTCGCATGAGCAACCTGACCAAGAACGTGAGCCCTGAAGACAAGAAGATGCTCAACAGCATTTTCCTGCGCTCCTTCTCCGTGTTCGCCTCCTGCGCCGGCGGTTCCGTCAAGGCTGGCGCCGACGGCTGGCTGTATTCTGTCCAGCCCGCGCTTAACCGCTACTACGCCGATGACCCCGAGGCCCGTGCCGACGCCATGAAGCGTCACACGACTTGGTACAACATTACCCAGAACGTCGGCACGTTCGCCATGGGCCTCGTCGCCTCCATGGAGAGGGAAAACTCACAGCACGAAGACTTCGACACCGAGTCCATCGACGGCATCAAGGTCTCCCTGATGGGCCCGATGTCCGGCATCGGCGACGCGATCTTCTGGGGCGTCCTACGTGTCATCGCCGCCGGCATCGGCATCAACCTCGCCATGAGCGGCTCGCCCCTCGGCGCGATCATGTTCCTGCTGATCTACAACATCCCGTCGATCCTCTGCCGATACTTCATGACCTACCTCGGCTTCAGCATGGGCACCAACTTCATCTCCGAGATGTACGAGGGTGGTCTCATGAAGCTCATCACCAAGGCGACCTCCACGATCGGCCTCGTGATGATCGGCGCCATGACCGCGGCGAACGTCCAATTCAACACGATCCTGTCGATTCCGGTTCAGGATTCTGACCCTGTCATGATCCAGACCTACCTCGACTCGATCTTCAAGGGCATCGTGCCCCTGGGACTTACGCTCGTCGTCCTCTGGCTCCTGCGCAAGAAGAACGTGAACGTCAACATCATTCTGGTCGGCATCATGGTTCTGGCGCTCGTCCTCGGCCTCGTGGGCATCGTGTAGGGCGTTCCCGGATCATTCGAAGCCTGTTCAAGGCAATTCCTGGCGGCACGCGATCGAGGACATTCGACGCGTGCCGCCCCATTAGAAGGAGAGAACATGCGCTACACGCACCTCAAGAATTCCGACATCGACGTCTCCCAGCTCGCCGTGGGCACCTGGGCGATTGGCGGCGACTCCTTTGGTAAGAACGATGACGCCGCCAGCATGTCTGCCATCCGCACCATGCTCGATCACGGCGTCAACCTCATCGACACCGCGCCGTGCTATGGCAACGGCACGTCCGAGAAGGTCGTCGGCAACGCGCTCAGAGGCGTCGACCGAGAGAGCTACCTGCTCTCGACCAAGGTTGGCCTGATCACCAGCGCCGCCGGATATGATCGCGACTCCTCATTCAAGAACATCATGAGGGAGGTCGAGAGCTCGCTGCGCAACCTCCGCACCGACTACATCGACTTCTATTTCGTGCACTGGCCCGACGTGAAGACCCCGTTCTCCGAGACGATGTGCGCCCTCCAGCTCCTCAAGGAGCAGGGCAAGATTCGCCACATCGGCGTCTCCAACTTCACGACCGAGATGATTGAGGAGTGCGAGAAGGTCGCTCAGATCGACGTTCAGCAGCCGCCCTACTCCATGGTCGACCGCTCCTCCGAGGATCTCATCAAGTGGGGCTACGAGCGTGGCATTGACTCCTTCACCTATGGCTCCCTTGGCGCGGGCATCCTGTCGGGCAAGTTCCGCGAGCTGCCGAAGTTCGAGGAAGGCGACGTCCGCGCCGGCTTCTACGACTACTTCCAGGAGCCCAAGTTCTCTCGTGTCCAGGAGCTGCTCAAGGTCATGGACGAGATCGCCGAGGCTCATGACAAGCCCGTGGCACAGGTCGCCGTGAACTGGAGCACCCAGAAGGAGTACGTGGGCACCGCGCTCGTTGGCGTGCGCACGGACGCTCACGCGATTCAGAACTGCGAGACGTTCGAGTGGGAGCTTTCCGCCGATGAGATGGCCAAGCTTGACGCCAAGCTTGACGAGCTGGAAATCGGCTAGCCATGGGCGCCGAGGAGAGGAAGTACCCCACTTCCGAACTTGAAGTGCTTGAGAACGGCGTCAGGGAGGTCGTTGAGCCCAGCGGGCTGAAGCTCGTGCTGAAGCCCGTGCCGGGTGACGACCGTGAGCACGTGCTCGACCCTCGCGTCTATGCCCGCGCGCACGCGAAGCTCGCTGCGGTGGCGTCGGCGCCTGCGGCGGCAGCATCGGCGTCTGGTGGCCCGATTGACGTGATTGCGTGGCGCTCTGCTCCCAACAAGGAGACCCATGTCGTGAGGGGCGCGAACGTTGCCAAGAAGACCGTCGTCATGAACTTTGGCGACAGGGGCATTCCGCTTCACGTCTTTACGCCGGAGGGTCACGAGGCTGGGTCCGCCGCGCTCGTGTTCATCCATGGTGGCGGCTTCATGGTGGGTAACATCGGCCAGTACGAGAACTGCCTGCGCGACATCGCGGAGCGCACCGGTTGCGTCGCGATCTACCCAGAGTATCGCCTGTCTCCTGAGACGATGTTCCCCGGTGGCGTCGAGGACTGCCTGAAGACGGTCGGCTGGCTTGTCGAGCATGCGGATGAGCTTGGCGTTGATGCGACGCGCATCGCTGTCGCCGGTGACTCTGCGGGTGGCAGCCTGACGAACGCCGTTGTCCTCGACGGGTCGTATGCGGAGAGGATCAAGCTCGTGGTCGAGCTGTATCCGCTCGTTGACGGCGGCGCTATTCCGGACGAGTGGTCCTATGACCTGTACGAGGTCATCGACGAGCAGAGGCCCGAGGCGCTGAGCAGGGTGGATCGCATCCGCCTCGCCAACAACGACCTGCCGCCGATGTACACCAACGGTGACATGGGGGAGATGCTCGATCCGAGGATTTCCGCCCTGTTCGCGGAGGACGTGAGCGTGTATCCGCGCACGGTGATCGTCTCTTCTGAGTTCGACTTCCTGCGCTACCAGGACGAGCTGTTCGCGAAGAAGCTGCAGGACGCGGGTGTTGACGTTACTGCGATTCGCTATTGCGGCTGCGATCACGGCTTCTTCGAGGCCTACGGCGTGATGCCTCAGGCGGAGGACGTCTGCCGCGTCATTTCCGAGGAGCTTGCGAAGATCTAGGGGTTCGTCGCGGCGGCCTCCTGGACGAGTGACGGTCCGGCGGGATGCTAGGTGCATCCCGCCGGACCTTTGCGTACAAGACTTTAGTCTGCTGGGCGCGCAGCGGCCAGCTTCAACCCACCCGCTATGCGGGTGGAGACAAACGGCTTT
>CAKUCJ010000037.1 GCA_934643435.1 uncultured Collinsella sp. | reverse complement strand
GCTAAGTACAATATCAAGTAAAATAGCTACTTGATTGCGCGCGGGCCCTTTCCGTTTTGGCGGAGAGGGCCTTTGCGTTTCTTGAATGGGCGTCGTTCCGCCCCGTTTTGTCGGCAACTTAAACGTTAGGAGCCACCTTGTCTCGACTGAACGAAGGAGCCATGGGCCAGAGCTATCCACTGCCCTTGATGCTCCAAAAGCTAGCCTGCGCCCTGGCTGTGGCGCTCGCCCTGGTATGTGCGGGGGCCTGCGTGCCCTCGACCGCCCAGGCGCTTGAGACCGCAAAGATCACCGCTCGACCCAACACCGGTTCGGGTAGCGACGTGGTCGGTGGCACCGAGACCCGCATCACCTGGGAGGTCCAGGCCGATGCCGACGAGGAACTGAGCGGCCTTTCGTTGACGTTTGCCGATGGCACGACCTTTGGCGCCGATGACACGCGCCTGACGATGCTCTCGGGCGATGACCTTATGGACCGTACGCCCATGAAGCCCACGTGCAAGGTCGACGGCCAAACGCTCAAGATCGATTTTGGCGAGACGGCGCCCGCCGGCGGCTATTTCCGCGTCGAGGTCTACGGCGTGACCTTCCCCGTCGAGGGCGGCGATGAGGCCTTTAGCGGCACCTACACCTTGGCCGATGGTTCGACCAAGAAGATCTCCAAGATTCCCTCGGTGGAGATCAAGGGCGTGACGGCCTTCGATAACTTCCTGGCCGACCTTAAGGAACAGCCGTGGGTCGAGGCATGGAACTCCAATATGTTCCTGCGCCTCTTCCTGAACCCGGTCATTTTGGTCCAGAGCCTGCCGATCGTCTTCAAGGGCTTCCTCATGTCGCTCTCGATCGTGCTCGTGGCGTTTCCGCTGGCAATTCCCTTCGGTTTCGCCCTGTCGCTCATGCGCATCTCCAAGTCGCGCATCCTTCGCTGCCTTGCTGGCATCTACGTGAACATCATCCGCGGCACGCCGGCGTTCCTGCAGATTTACATCGCGTTCTTCGGTCTGCCGCTGGCTGGCGTCAAGGTCGATGACTACGTGCTGGGCGTTATCGTCATGGCCATGAATTCGTCTGCCTACCTGTGCGAGATCTTCCGCGCCGGTATTCAGTCGATTCCCAAGGGCCAGAACGAGGCCGCGCGCTCGCTGGGCATGAACGCGTTCCAGACGCTGCTCTACGTTATGATCCCGCAGACGTTCCGCAACGTCCTGCCTACGCTGACCAGTGAGTTCATCCTGCTTTACAAGGATACGTCGCTGCTCGCGGCCGTGGGCGTGGTCGAGATCGTCATGAACGCCCGCACCATCGTGGCCACGACGGGCTCCATTACGCCGTATGTGGTTGCTGCCTTGTTCTATCTGGTCATTACCCTGCCGCTTGCTCGTTTGGTGAGCGGTCTGGAGGCGAGGCTTTTGGGCACGGCCGAAACCAAGAAGAAGCGTCCCACCAAGAGCGCCGGACAGGTTGTCGCGACGCCCGCCGATCACATTGCCGGTCTGTAAGGAGGTCCTATCATGAGCGAAACCAATAACTCGAACGAGGTCGTCGTCAGCATCAAGAACCTCCAGAAGGCCTTTGGCGACAACGTGGTCCTGCGCGATATCGATCTAGACGTGCATAAGGGCGAGGTCGTCGTAGTCCTGGGTCCCTCGGGCTCGGGCAAGTCGACGATGCTTCGCTGCATCAATCGTCTGGAGCATCCCACGAGCGGCTCGATTGTCGTTGAGGGCGTGGACGTGTGCGCCAAGGGCGTCGACCTTAACAAGGTACGTACGCATCTGGGTATGGTGTTCCAGCAGTTCAATTTGTTCCCGCACCTGTCAGTCAAAAAGAACGTCATGCTTGCGCAGCAGAAGGTGCTCAAGCGCAGCAAGGAAGAGGCCGAGAAGATTGCCGTCGAGGAGCTGACCAAGGTCGGTCTTGCCGAGCGTATCGACTTTATGCCGAGCCAGCTCTCGGGCGGCCAGCAGCAGCGTGTTGCCATAGCCCGCGCCCTGTCGATGAACCCTCACGTCATGCTCTTTGACGAGGCCACGTCGGCGCTCGACCCCGAGCTGGTTCGCGACGTTCTGGGCGTCATGCGCGACCTGGCGCGCGACGGCATGACCATGATCGTGGTGACGCACGAGATGGGCTTTGCCCGCGACGTCGCCGACCGCGTCGTCTTTATGGACGGCGGCGTTATCGTGGAAGAGGGTACGCCGAGCGAGGTCTTCGACCATCCCAAGAGCGAGCGCACCAAGGCGTTCTTGGGCAATATCTCGTAGCTGGTTGACATAACTGTCGTTATAAAGAGCGGGGCTGGACGTGAATCCAGCCCCGCTCTTTTGTAGGGATGGGGATGCGCTTTGAGGCGGGCCTTGTTTGCTAGAGGCCCTTGGTGCCGTTACGCCAGCTCGGCTCCCAGAGCCTTGCAGGCCGTCTCGCCCTCATCATCGGGCGCGTCGTAGCAGATGGTGGAGTCCACGACGTTGACGCCGGCCTCGTCGGCATCGGCCTTCCAGTTGTCCATCCACTCGCCCTCGGCCCACGAATAGGAGCCAAAGAGGACGACCTTCTTGTCGCCGAGGGTTTCCTTGACCTCGTCCCACATCGGCTGGAACTCGTCATACTCGAGCTCCTCGGAGCCCATGGCGGGGCAGCCGAAAGCGAAAGCATCGTAGCTGGCTACCTTATCTGCGGAGAAGTCGGCGCAGGGGATGATCTCGGCCTCGGCGCCGGCGGACGTGGCGCCTTCGGCGACGAGGTTTGCCATGGCCTCGGTGTTGCCCGTGCCGCTCCAATAGACGACGGCGATCTTGCTCATGTTTTGTCCTTTCGGTTGTGCGGCGCGCGGCCGCGGCTTGTATGTCCTATCGGGTTGCTTGGGCAAGTTGCGCCAGGCTGCAGCCCTGCTGATAGATAAAAGTGAAGTATTGGGTGCAGGCACGGTAGGCATCAAACGTCGCAAGCGCCTGCTCGACATTTGCGTAGACCTTCCAGGCCCCAAAGACCTTGTAGTTCTCGCCGCGCTGGGCGATAAACTCGTGCACGTCGTCGTAGGGGTATCCCAGGAAATAGCCTATTTCGTGCGGAAACTCGCAGACACAGTCGTTGCTGCAGCTGCCTTGCTGGGCCAGCGCGCATCGAGCCTGACTGCAAGCACATTCCGCAGCGTTATTGCTCGCGAGCGTGATGCGCGATGCCAGGTGAACGAGGCATGTCGAGAGGTCGCTCGTGTCGTAGCCTTCCTTGGCGAGCGCCGTTTGGGCGCGCGGGTCTGTGAGGTAGGCGGCGAGGCTTTTGGGTCGGTATGCGTACACGAGCGCTCCGCAGGGCCGCCAGACCAAAACGCTCAGGTGGATGCCGAGCGGATCGAGCTCGTTGTTGCACTGGGCGATAACGTTGAGCAGACGTGCTCGGCGCTCTGCAATTGCCCCGGTTGCGGCCGAGCCATCCCCGTGGGCGTAGGTGCCTGGATAGGTAAAGAGCGATGCCGGCTTGATGCCCGCGAGCGTGGGGGAGCAGTTGCGCACGACTGCCGCCTGAAACGTTGGGATGTCTATGGTTCGAGTCAATGCCCTGCCGTCCTTTCGTGTTAGCCTAGGAAAACTTATACACGAAAGTATGCCTTGGTCAACAAAAAAGTTCGATTAGGGAAACTAATTGATCGAACCGACATGATATTGCGCTAAGATGAGGACACCCCATGGGGGTATCCAGATAAGACCACTTGGAAAGGGGAGCGCATGAGTGACTTGCTCAACCCTGCGAATCTCATCGTGTTGGCTGTAATCGCGCTTGGCATGTTCTTTGGTTTGCGCCGTATTGCCGCTTCGACGCGTGGAAAGAGCTGCTGCAGCGATGGCGCGAGCGGCAGGAAGGCCAAAAAGGTCGTTGTGTCGGATACCGATGTGTCGCACTATTCCTATAGCGATGAGCTGCTCATCGGCGGCATGAGCTGCGACGGTTGCGCTCAGAACGTAGCCAATGCCCTCAATGCGCTGGATGGCATATGGGCAACGGTGACGTATGTGGACCACACGGCACGCGTGCGCTCTAAGCAGCCGATCGATCGTGGCGTCCTCGAGACGGCTGTGAAGGACGCGGGCTACTATGTTATGAAGCTGTAGCGTTGCCCCTCGATGAAGTCCTGCCCCTGTTCATGGAAGCCGTGGAAACACTCTAACATTTGCGCAAAAAATAACCTACAGATGCGGCAAAAGTGGAGTTTGGTGACGGTTTGCGCGGAATTCGCTACCAATCGAGCATCTACTGACCCGTCCAAAAAATTACAGGTGTATAGTTACATACTGATTATTGCTGTGCTCAGATTGCAATTAACGTGGACAGAAATGAAGAATGCTAAAACTGGGCTTTAGGACAGGGGGGGCTATAACCTTATGAGACGAGTGGGAACACTTGGCTTGGTGGCAGCGCTTGCCGCTATCTTGGTATCGCCGCTGCCGGCGCACGCCGAAGACGCTTCGGGTGCCGTTACCTACAATGCGGGAAACGGGTATTCCTTTGAGAAGCTCTCGCATCCTACGGTGGGAACGTCGCAGCCGGATGGAATCGTCGACTACCAGGGCGACGGTGCCGTTGCCGTTCCGGGCGCCGATGACAACACGGCCAACAATGAAGGCGATCGCGGCCAGAGCTACACCTGGGCGGCTGCGAGCTATGGTGACTGGCTTTATGTGGGCACCTGCTATGCGGCGATGGGCAACACGCTTACGCTCATGGACAGCACGCTGGGCGATTCCTTTGATGCCGAGACCATGCGCTTGACGCTGGAGGCCATGTTTAACGGCACGTTCTTCTACGGACAGCAGAAGGAGGACGGCACGGCAGACAAGGACAGCGGCGGCATCCTGGTCAAGATCAACACCAAGACTGGTGAGACCAAGCTGCTGCTCTCCGAATCGCTCAACGGTGTCGCTCCTCTGTTCCGTAACGCCGTGAGCTATAAGGGCAAGCTCTATTTCTGCGGCAGCGTCAGGACCAATGGCGGCAAAAGCGGTCTGCCTGCTGTATATGAGATCGATCCTAAGACGGATGAGTACAAAGTCGTCTATCAGGGCCTTTCGAGCATGCAGGATTACGGCGCCGCCTACAAGCAGGGCATTTCTACCGGTATCCGCGGCATGTGCGTCCATGATGGCCAGCTCGTCATCAGCAATGTGGGTAAAGACGCGGCCGATAAGTTTGTGTCGACAATTCTGACGTCGTCTGACCCCTCGAAGGGCCAGGACAGCTTCACCGAGATTGCCAATTCGGACAAGCTGTTTAACTATCCGGCGATTCGCTATCAGGACAGCATCTACGGCGGTGCCATTTGGGATATGGTCTCGTACAATGGCCATCTCTATGCCACCATCTGCACCGGTACGCCCGAGAATGCCCCCGATGACAATTCCATGCAGTCGTTTGCCATGGTCCGTGGCGACAAGAACGCAGACGGTAGCTATACGTGGACTCCGATTGTCGGCAACCAGGAGGCGGACGGTGCAAAGTATTGCTTTGGCATCGATCCTGCCCGTACCCGTTCTGGTGCTGCCAACCTCATCGTCTACAACGACTACCTCTATATCGGTGAATATAACGACGAGGAGATCGCCCTCGAGCGTATTCTCTTTAATAAGTCCGATTCTGACGAGAGCGGCAAGAGCAGCATGGGCGGCGTTGACTGCTCGTTTGTGAATGCCAATCTTGAGCAGTCGGTCAACATTTATCGCATGGACAAGGACGAGAACATGGAACTCGTCGTTGGCGATCGCACCGACATGTTCCCCGAGGGCGGTATTTCCGGCCTGACTTCGGGCTTTGGCCGAAACGAGAACCAGTACATTTGGCGCATGCAGAAGTTCGACGGCAAGCTGTATATCGGTACCTTTGATACCGCGAGCCTGCTTGAGCCGATCGGCCAGTTCTCCAATGGCGACATTATCGATATGACGCCCGAGGAGTGGGACTCTCAGGTTCAGCGCCTTAGGGACCTGATCGATCACCTGCTCGACAAGAATTCTCCTGACGACCCCATCGTTCCCGTAAACACGCTTGCGGACGATGATTCAAACGAGGCCGTCGAGGTCGATGACGAGAAGGCTGAGGTCGTTGAGGGCTTTGGCGACCTGAGCGATGCTCTGGAGGATGCCACGGGCGATCTTTGCGATCAGGCTGCGACGATGTCCGAAGAAGTCGAGGACGACGCCGCTTATGTCCAGAAGATCGATAGCGAGATCGCGTACTTCAAGTCCTTTGCCGATCAGTATCAGGATATGCTCGATAGCTATGAGAGCCTGAAGCAGCAGTATGAGGATGCCTATGGCACCGAGCTGCCGGGCGATATTCAGGATGCATTCGATAAGCTGCTGAGCGAGGAGAATCTCAAGAAGCTGCAGAGCGTCCTTACGTGCATGTACTACCTGCACGATGCCGAGCGCGGCTTTGATATGTATGTGACCGAGGACGGCGTGAACTTTACGACGCTGACGACCAACGGCTTTAACGATCCGTATAACCATGGCCTGCGCACCTTTGCGGTGACCAACCAGGGTCTGTGCCTTGGTACTGCCAACCCGTTCTATGGCTGCCAGGTCTGGATCCAGCGCAAGGAGAATTCGGAGAATCCGGTCGATCCCGGTACTCCGGAGCCCACGGATCCCTCGCAGCCGGGTGGCGGCAATCAGCCTGGTGGCAGCCAGACGGGCGGTAACGACCAGTCGAGCGGCACCACGACTACCGTCACGACGACCACTAAGAAGACTCCGAAGGACGGCTCGCTGCCTCACGCTGGCGACTCGACCCTCACGCTGGTCTTGGGATTGTTGGTTGCAGCTGCCGCAGTGCTTGGTATTGCCTTTGCCCTGCGTAAGCGTTCTCGTCGCTAGGCTCGGCCGCGCAGCTCGATGTTTTGGATGTCGTCGAAATCGATGACAATATCTCTGAGCTTGAGCAGCTTGAAAGCGGGGAGTACCTCCTCGAGAATGCCGGTGCGGCTGCGATAGCCGTACGTATCGTAATAGGTGACACGAAGTAAGTCGCCGCGTTTGAGGCCCTCGAGCTTTTTCGAAAGCTCGAGGGCCTTTTCTTCTGTGAGTTCACACTTGGGTTCGACGGTGATCTCCTGCTTGCGTACGAGTTCGTAGTATCCCGTGAGGGCGGCAAAGGGCATAAACTGTGCGGCGCGGTTAGCGCGAACGGCGCCGTTGGCGGTGAGTTTGGGGTCGGCGGTGCGACGCCTTCCCTCGGGGTCTGCCAGACGTTCGAAGGGAGTCGGCGGGCGCATTGGCTGTTGTTTGAATTTAGGCACGATGTCCTCCTACCTGGTCGTTGCGTTCGCGTGCGGTGGCGCCGGCAGTAAAACTTAGTCCCTTAACCAGCGCGTTCTTGCCGTATTTGCCTTTTACAGCCAGCACGGCGCGTGCCAGGTCACGCTCGCGCTCATCGGCCTCG
This sequence comes from uncultured Collinsella sp., assembly GCA_934643435.1. Classification (GTDB taxonomy): domain Bacteria; phylum Actinomycetota; class Coriobacteriia; order Coriobacteriales; family Coriobacteriaceae; genus Collinsella. The sequence goes on along the minus strand of CAKUCJ010000037.1, from coordinate 1,621 downwards.
ACGTCGCTAAATAGATCGATGGTGGCGAACTCCTCGGGCACCAGATTGCCAAAGCCCAGATTAATCCGTTTGACCGGTCGCTTGGGGTCGACCGTTTGCGCCCAGAGTTCATCGAAATATCCCATGATCTTCTTAAACGAATTAGTGCGCTCGGGCAGCTTGCGTGAGGCGTTGGAGTGCGCAAAGAGCGCTGCATAGCCACCACGCGGCTTGCCGCCGTGCTCTCCCACAAAGATGCCGTCAATCCTCTGTGCTTCTCGCACCAAACGTCGACGTTCGTCGTCGCGATGAACGGGTTTGGGGGCACGGGGCGCGACTTCGGGGCCTTCGGTCATTGCGGGCTCGATGCCCGAGGTGCTCGAGCGTAGGTGCCCGCAGCCGTCTATATACTGCGCCGTGCCGCTGGCATCGAGTCGGCGGATGTCTGCCCGCTCGCTCGCGTAGCCTACGAAGAGTGAAATGCTATCGCACACCACATGCTTATCGACCAAGTCCAGTACGGCGGCGTCGACCATCTCACGCAAGACGGTATAGGCCTGCTCGTAGGCATAGCCCTTCGAGAGCACCTGTCCCGTGGTGGTCGAGGTTGCCTGCGGGCGATAGGCCTGGATATCGGCGATGGTTGTCGGCTCACGCCCAAAGGCGTGATCGATAAGATACTCGGCATTGACGCCAAGCTCGTCGTAGAGCAAGTTTTCGTCGAGCGCGGCGACCCCCATCAGGTCGTAGACGCCATACTTTTCGAGCCGCGCCGCCACGCCGGGGCCGATGCCCCAGATATCGGTAATGGGACGGTGGGGCCAGATCTCCTTGCGGAAGGTCTCGTCGTCAAGTACGCCGATGCGACTGGGCGCGTGCTTGGCGGTGATATCGAGTGCTACTTTGGCCTGGAATAGGTTGGGGCCGATGCCGACCGTTGCCGTGATGCCGGTGCGCCCCAGGACCTCGTCGCGCAGCATGCAGGCGAACCCTTCGGCATCGGTATGGTAGAGGTCCAGATAGGGCGTCACGTCGATAAAGCACTCGTCGATTGAGTAGACGTGAACATCTTGCGGGCTGACGTATTCCAGGTAGATGCCGTAGATTTGCGCTGACACCTCCATGTAGTGCTGCATGCGCGGAACGGCCTTGATGTAGTCGATGCCATCGGGGATCTCGAATAGACGGCAGCGGTTGTGAATCCCTAAGTCCTTCATGGCTTGCGTGATGGCGAGACAGATGGTCGTGCGTCCGCGCGATTCGTCGGCAACGACCAGGTTGGTAGCGAGTGGATCGAGTCCACGGTCGACGCACTCGACGCTGGCATAAAACGTCTTGAGGTCGATGCAGATATAGGTGTGCTGCTCGTGCGCCATCCGCGTCCTTCAATCAAACACATGTTCCTATCGAATACCTGTTCGATAATACCCTCTCATCCGGACATCGTCAAAACCTGTCCCTTTTTGGTCGTTTTTTAACGCAGCCCTAAAGAGCGCGAAACAGCTCGGAAAAGCTCGCTTCGTAGCATGGGCCTAACGATCGATACCACCATAAAGCACGGAAGGGTTGTGGGGATAATGGTCAACTATGGGTTTGGTATGCCGACGCGCTTGGTTGCGGATGGGGACGTGGCTCGCTGGTG
>CAKUCJ010000036.1 GCA_934643435.1 uncultured Collinsella sp. | reverse complement strand
CACTCATGCCGAACATCTTGGGGATGGAGGGACCGGTGATATCGGCATCGAGGACGCCGACCTTGTGGCCGTGGCGGGCAAGTTCGGTGGCGATGGCGCCGGTGACGAATGACTTGCCAACACCGCCCTTGCCGGAAAGCACGGCGATAACTCGCTTGACCTCGGACAGCGTATTCTCTTCAAATTGCGACGGCGCCGTTTGTCCGCCGGCAGCCTGTGCGTGCTCGCAACCCATGTTTGACTCCTTATGATTATTGTTGGGACTAGGGTCCCGCGATGTGACACGAGCGTCATTGTACCCTCGTTTGTGAGCGAGAGTCATGTGCGGCGCATCTAGCTGTGTAGGCTCGGCTGCTCGATGGCGCGTCGCGAAAAATCGGACCTACTGGACCTTCGTGGCAAACTCAAGATATTGGACGCGCCGCAGCTTGTCGATCGTCGACGTATAGGGGCTGTCCTCTGATTCGAGGTCATAGCGCAGCCCATCGGCACCGAGATAGCCGGCAACGTTAATGGTCGGCACATCAGACCTTGTTGCAAGCAGGGCCTTTTGGTAATCGGTGAGCGGGGCGCCGATCTTATTAAGGGTTATGGCTGCAATCTCGTTCGCACCGACGGTGTCGTAGACGTTGAGTTCGGAATTGCCTGCGATTTCATAGTTGGCCCAGACGAAATATGTCGACTGGTGAATGCGGAAAGCGTGGCTGGCCGTGTCTTCTTGCGGATACAGCTCGTCGTTGAGGGCTGCTGCAATGCTTGGCTGATGGTCGCCAAAAAAGACGAGAACGACCGGCCGACCGATATTGCGGAGCTCGTTGATGAAGTACTCAAGGTCTCTGTCGGATGCGTTGATGCAGGTTAGGTAGGTATTGAGCATGGCGTTGGTACCCTCGCTGGCCCCTTCGACACAATAATTCGTGAGCTCTTCTGCGGGGACGGACCCGACTTCGTATCCGCCGTGATTTTGCATCGTCACGTCAAAGATAAACTGCGGGGCCTCGTTGGTCCTGAGCAATTCAAGGATCTTGTCGTAGGTGACGTAGTCACATACGCCGGCATGGTAATAAGAGGCGCCTTCGAAATCGTCGATTGAAAGAAAATCTCCGAAACCGAGCTGCTGATAAATTTTATCTCGGTGATAGTTGACGGGGTTTTGGGGGTGCATGGCGGTGGCGGTATACCCAAGCTCTTTAAGGTCTTTTGCCAGGCTGTCAACATCGCTCATCTGATAAAGCTGATAGGGGATTTTGCCTACGCCGACAAAGGCCGTTGTGGCTCCCGTCAAAAACTCAAATTCAGAGTTCGCCGTTCCACCTCCTGCTACCGAGGCGAGCATGGTGCCGCGTACGAGTGTGTCGGGGAGGGAATTATAGAAAGTGGGGCCGAAGTAGCCTGCCGCCTGAAGCTGCTCGAAGCACGATAGGTCGGTGAAACTCTCGTTCATGACGGCAACGACCGTCGGTTTGATCTCATTGAACTGGGCGACAGCGGCGGTGCGTTGCTCGCTGGAGCCATACGTGCTGTCGTAGGCGGCGACGAGCTCCTGTTCGATGTTTTTGGTCTCGTCGTCGGTATAGCCCTCAGGTTTTTCGATTGGCAGCTCATTTACCATCTCAGTAAACGAGGTGATAAAGCCCTGTGAAACATACGTGCAGATGGGTTGCCAACGATCAAACCCAAAGTCCAACGCCTGCTCAAGGTCGATGCTGGAAAACCCCAGGAGGCTTACGACGCTTACGAGAAGAAAAGCGCAGAGGTTTCCGGCAATGACAGGAAGGACGAGGGCTGGCGTACGGAGCTTTTGCGGTCGAATGAGGGAAAGCAGTCCAAGAGAGATTTCGAGTAACGCGAGCGAAGTGACGATTCCCGAGGTGAAGGTGAACTCGTATCCCTCGCTCACTTCCATTGCGGTTCCCAATGCCAAGATGTCACTTGGCAGAATGGCTTCGCCCTTAAATGTCATAACGAAATGCTCGGCAATGCCGAGAATGCAGCAAACGGTGGGCACGAGGACCATGGCCCCTCCGTGTCGCTGTCCCAGTAAATAAAGGGAGAGAAGAATCGCCGCAAGCAGTCCGACGGAAAAGCCGAACGAGTTGGCGGGAATGTGGTAAAAGGTCTCATTGCAGGCGATTTCGAGCGAAACGAACGAGAGAATCGAAACCGCTGCGATGATGATAATGTCGCGGCAGATGCAGGCAGCCGTTGCAGTTGCGATATCTGCCCGGTCGATAAGCCTCGAAACCAGGGGTTCGACCAGAAGGGCGACCGTGGTGGCCCCGAGGGCCGAATAAGACAGGATCCATAGGGAATTGTCCTCATTTACGAGCATTTGATTGGTGATCCATGCCGCCACCACGCCGAGCGGAACAAGGAATACCGCGCACCATAGGGCGCGAAAAACGGGAGGCTGTTCCTTCCGCTTAATCGAAATGTACATGCGGACGACGACGGCGGCCACGATGAGGACGGCGATGGATATGGGTAGATTTGCCATGTCGCTCGAAGTGATTTCAAGGGGGATGTCTTCGGTCATGGGTGTTCCTCTGTAAAGGCTCATTAAGTACTACGTTAGATTACTGTAACCCCTATCTCGATAATCGGAAAATCGATCACGGGAGAGACAAAGCAAAAGGTCTGCGAATCTTGTATTACGAACATCTGTGCGCGTTGACTGCGCTAAACTCACTGACAGTGTGATTCGATGTGTAGGAGGCAAGGAGCTTCCATGTCTGATACTTCTATCGTTATTCGTGGCGCGCGTGAGCACAACTTGCGCAATATCGATGTTTCCATTCCGCGAGACGAGCTTGTGGTTATTACCGGTCTTTCGGGCTCGGGCAAAAGCTCTCTTGCCTTCGACACGATCTATGCCGAGGGCCAGCGTCGTTACGTCGAGAGCCTGTCGAGCTATGCGCGCCAGTTTTTAGGCCAGATGGACAAACCGGATTTGGACTCGATCGACGGCCTTTCGCCGGCAGTTTCAATCGATCAGAAGACGACGTCCAAGAATCCGCGCTCGACGGTGGGCACCGTAACCGAGATCTATGACTACCTGCGTCTGCTGTTCGCTCGCGTGGGTACGCCGCACTGCCCCGAGTGCGGGCGTGTCATTGAGCGCCAGACAACAGATCAGGTTGCCGATAAAGTCCTTGCGGCGGGGGAGGGCCGTCGCGCGTTTGTGCTGGCGCCGGTGGTGCGCGGGCGCAAGGGCGAGTATGCCAAACTGTTCGAGGACCTTCGCGCGGAGGGCTTTAGCCGCGTGCGCGTCGACGGTGAAGTGCGCTCACTCGACGACCCCATCGATCTGGACAAAAAGTTCAAACACGATATCGAGGTTGTTGTCGACCGTATCGTGATTCGAGAGAACTCCCTAGGCCGTATTGCCGAGTCCGTCGAGCAGGCGACTGCCCTGGCTCACGGCAATGTGAACGTGTACATGTTGCCCGATCGCGATGCCCCCGAGGGGACCGAGGGCGAACTGCTGGAATACTCGTTGGCGCTGGCGTGCCCGGAGCACGGACATTCCATTGACGATTTGCAGCCGCGCGATTTTTCGTTCAACGCGCCCTATGGCGCCTGTCCCGAGTGCGACGGTCTGGGCTTTAAGAAAACGGTCGATGCCGAGGCGTTGATTGAGGATCCGTCGAAATCGATTGCCGATGGAGTCTTTGGCAGCCTGTTCGGCAATTCGAACTATTACCCCCAGATCTTCGCCGCGGTCTGCAAGCACTTCAAGGTAAGTGTCGATACGCCGTGGGAGGACCTGCCCCCGAGGGTGCGCCGTGCGTTTTTGGATGGTATGGGCGACAAGAAGATTTCGGTCGACTATCAAAAGCTCGATGGACGTCGCAGCCAATGGGACACCAAGTTTTCGGGCGTGCGCAATATCCTGTACGAGCGCTATACCGAGACAACCAACGAGAACACCAAGGCACGTCTGGAGAAGTACATTCGCGAAGAGCCGTGCTCGAGTTGCCATGGCGCTCGCCTGCGCCCCGAGATGCTCGCCGTTACCGTGGGCGGTAAGTCCATTTATGAGGTTTGCTGCCTGTCCTGTCGCGAGTCGCTCGAGTTTTTTGAGGGTCTTGAACTCACCGAGCGTCAGCAGTTTATCGGTGGCCGTATCGTTAAAGAAATCCTGGAACGCCTGCGTTTTCTGGTCGATGTCGGCCTCGATTACCTGACGCTCGACCGTGCCTCTGCGACGCTTTCCGGCGGCGAGGCCCAGCGCATCCGCTTGGCTACCCAGATCGGTGCGGGCCTTATGGGCGTGCTCTATATTCTGGACGAGCCCTCGATCGGCCTTCACCAGCGTGACAACGAGCGTCTGATCAAGACACTCGAGCGCCTGCGCGATATCGGCAACACTGTTATCGTTGTCGAGCATGACGAGGATACGATTCGAGCTGCCGACTATGTGATCGATATGGGACCAGGCGCGGGCGTCAACGGCGGGCATGTAGTCGCCGCGGGTACGCCTGCAGACATCATGGCGTGTCCTGAATCGATGACGGGTGCCTATCTGACCGGCAAACGAATGATTCGTGTGCCTGATGAGCGCCGAAACCCCGGACGTGGATGTCTAAAGATTGCGGGCGCGTGCGCCAACAACCTCAAAAACGTTACCGCCAAGATTGAGTTTGGCACGCTTACCGTCGTAACCGGTGTGTCGGGATCGGGAAAGAGTTCCTTGGTCACCGATACGATTGCGCCTGCCCTCACCAACGCTATCCACCGCTCTGCGCGTCCCGTGGGCCCATACAAGAAGATCGAAGGCATTGAGTGCATCGATAAGGTAATCGATATCGATCAATCGCCAATCGGCCGTACGCCGCGCTCGAATCCCGCTACCTATATTGGCCTGTGGGACGATCTGCGCGCGCTGTTTGCGAGCACGCCGGAGTCGAAGGCGCGCGGCTACTCGCCGGGACGTTTTTAACGTGAGCGGCGGTCGCTGCGAGGCGTGCAAGGGCGATGGCCAGATCAAGATCGAGATGCACTTTCTTCCCGATATTTATGTGCCCTGCGAGGTTTGCGGCGGCAAGCGTTATAACCGCGAGACGCTCGAGGTTACCTATCGTGGCAAAACCATCTCGGACGTGCTCGACATGAGCGTTGCCGAGGCGCTTGCTTTCTTTGGGAACATTCCACAGATCAAGCGCAAGCTCCAAACCCTGTATGACGTTGGCTTGGGCTATGTGAGCCTGGGCCAACCCGCTACGACGCTCTCGGGCGGTGAGGCGCAGCGTGTGAAGCTTGCCAAGGAGCTCCATCGTCGCCAGACGGGCAAGACGTTCTACATTTTGGACGAGCCTACGACCGGTCTTCACTTTGAGGACGTTCGTCAGTTGCTCGATGTGCTGCAGCGCCTGGTCGATGCGGGCAACACGGTGCTGGTGATTGAGCACAACCTCGATGTCATCAAGGTTGCCGATCGCCTAATCGATATGGGGCCCGAGGGCGGCAACGGTGGCGGAACTGTTGTGGTCTCGGGTACACCGGAACAGGTTGCGGCCTGCCCGCAGAGCTACACCGGCAAGTTTTTGGCGCCGTTGCTCAAGCGCGATAGGGAACGCCAAGCGCAGCTTGATGCCTGATATATAGGTGTTTCGAAGCATGGGCGCCACCGATTCCTTGCGATTCGGTGGCGCTCTCTTTGTCGAGATGGCGTATGTCGCACAAATGGACATATACTTAAACCTTGCGTCGTTATGTGAGGGAAAGGATATGCCATGCCAAAGGCCGTGAAGACGCCAAAGACCAATGCCATGCGCGAGCTGGAAAGTGCCGGCATCTCCTACGTTCTCCATACGTACGAAGACGATGGCGACGAATCGGTGGGCCTTGGTGTCGCGATTTCCGAGCAACTTGGCGAGGAGCCCGGTCAGGGGTTTAAAACTCTGGTCTGCGTGACACCGTCGAATGACCACATCGTATGCTGTATACCCGTTGCCGATGAGCTCGACTTAAAAGCTGCCGCGCGCGCTGCAGGGGAGAAATCTCTTGCCATGATGCACGTGAAGGATCTGCTTGCCGCGACCGGCTATGTACGCGGCGGCTGCAGTCCCGTCGGTATGAAAAAACGCTATCGGACGCTGATCGACGAGACTTGTGTCCTTTGGGATACCATTTTTATCTCGGGAGGTAAGCGCGGCTACCAACTTGAGCTTGCGCCCGAAGATTTAGTTGCATTTTGCGGGGCCACGGTTGCTCCGATCACGAGAGAGGACTGAGCAATGCCGCAGGAAGATTCGAGGCGCGGGGCTCATTTTGCAAAGGTGTCGGGCCCTCAGGCATCTTCGCTTGAGTCGGCTTCGGTCGAAGATGATATTCGTAACGCTTGGTCGGCTGCTGCCGATCCGGGCGAAACGGCGGTGTATCTGCGCGCTGCCGGCGCTGCATCGGTGCCGCCTCGCCCGGTTCTGTCTTCGGCTCGCCCTGATGAGACGGCGGTGTTCTTGGCCGCTGCTCGGTCGGGCACGGATCGTGCGCCTGCCGCTTCGGATGCGCCCCGTGTGCCGCGTCCCGATGAGACCGCGGTGTTTTTGATGGCCGCACAAGGGAAAAGCTCGCATCAGGGCGCGACTGCTGTTCGCCCTGCAGCTCAAGGCATCTCCAATGACGACGAGCCGCTGCTTTCGGATGATGAGTGGTCTCCGCTCGGTTCAGTTGATCCTATCGAAGGCGTAGCGGTCGACGGTGATGACGACTGGGATCCTTTATCGTTTTCAGCTCGAACTACCGCCGCGCAGGAAATCGATACGGTGTTTGGGGGTCATGCCGCGTCTGGCGACAATGTGATCCTGGCCGCTGATTCCTTTGCAGCGGACGACTCACTTTCCTCGGAGGACGAGATTGAACCGCAGCTCGAGTCTCACATGGAATCCCAGGACGAAGTTGACGATATGGGCTCGTCCGATTACTCCACGGTGGGCCGATCTGCTGGTCTTATGACGGCGCTGACCATTGTGTCGCGCGTCACCGGTTTTATCCGCACGTGGGCCATGGCTGCCGCTATCGGCATGTCATTGCTTTCGTCTTCCTATCAGGTCGCTAACAATCTGCCCAATATGCTCTACGAGCTCGTGATGGGCGGCATGCTGGTTACTGCCTTTTTGCCGGTGTATATGGGCGTGCGTCGCGAGCAGGGTTGCGACGCCTCAAATGAATATGTGGGCAACCTGCTGGGCATCCTGTTCTTGCTGCTGGGCGGTATCTCGGTCCTGGGCACCGTGTTCGCTCCGGGCTTTATTTGGACGCAATCGTTCCTCTCGGGCGGCGGCGGAAGCATGGATACCGCTGCGTTCATGTTCCGCTTCTTTGCTATTCAGATATTGTTTTATGGCCTGGGCTCCGTGTTCTCGGGCGTTCTCAACGCGCATCGGGATTACTTCTGGTCGACGTTTGCCCCCGTTTTGAACAACGTGATCGTCATCGCCAGCTTTATGGGATTCGCCCCCGTCTCCGCGCAATTCGGCGAGCATGCCGGCATTATCTTGATTTCGCTGGGAACGACGCTTGGCGTCTTTGTTCAGATGGCGTGTCAGATTCCTGCGTTGGGCAAGCACGGTGTGCACCCCCATATTCATATTGACTTTAAGGACCCCGCGCTACGCCAGACGATCACGCTGGGCATCCCGACGCTGCTCGCAACGGTATGCATGTTTGTCTCGACCTCCATCACCAATGCCGCGGCGTTGGTGGTCCAGCCCGAGACCGGCCCTTCCGTCATCGCGTATGCGCGCCTGTGGTATACGCTGCCCTATGCGCTGATTGCCGCTTCGCTTTCGACGGCGCTCTACACCGAGCTCTCGCACGATGCGCAGGAGAAGGATTACGACAGCGTCCGTACGGGCATTTCGCGCGGTGTCGCCCAGATGCTCTTCTTCCTGATTCCGTTTGCGCTGTATCTGATTGTCTTTGCCCGCCCGCTCAATATGATCTACTGCGCGGGCAAGTTCGATGAGTCTGGTGTGGCGTTGGTCTCAGAGTTCCTAATCTACCTCGCACTTTCCCTGCCGCTTTACGGCGTGGTCGTGTTGATGCAGAAGAGCTTCTCAGCCTTGCTCGATATGAAGCCCTATGGTCGTTATTGCCTCTACTCCGCAATCGGACAGGCCGGTTCGGTGTTGTTGTTTGGCGTAGTGCTTGGCTATGGTATGCCGGCGATCGCCCTTTCGTATGTCGTCGATTACGTAATCCTGGTGGGCTGTTCGTTGTGGTGGCTGCGCCGTCGGCTCCACGGCCTTCAGGTTAAGTCCATTCTGCACGGTAGTTTCTTTGGCCTTTTGCTCGGCGGTCTGGGTGCTGCCGCGGGCGCTGGCGTCCTGTGGGCGCTCGAGAACTATATCGGTGCGCTCGGAGGGTCAATTCTGATTACGCTTGGTTACGTGTGCGTTGCGGGCGTGGCTTCGCTTGCCGTGACCTTTGGGCTCGCTATCGTCTTTAAGATGCCCGAGGTCTCTTCGCTGCTTCGCCGCAAGTAGGTGCGCGTGGCCGGTCACGACAACATTCCAACACTCGCCGAGCAGGTTTCGCATGTTCCCATGCAGCCCGGCTGCTACCTTTGGAAAGATGCCAAAGGCGAGGTCATTTATGTGGGCAAGGCGAAAAACCTGCGCTCGCGCATGCGTCAATATGTGACGCTGCAGGACGAGCGTCAAAAGATTCCGCTCATGATGCAGCTGGTGGCCAGTTTCGACTACATCGTTGTCGAGACCGAGCACGAGGCGCTGGTGCTCGAGCGTAACCTAATCGGCCAGTACCATCCGTACTTTAATGTTGACCTTAAGGACGACAAGAGCTATCCCTTTATTGCGATAACCAAGAGCGACCTGTTTCCGGCCATCAAATACACGCGCGAGCGTCATAAACCGGGAACACGCTATTTTGGTCCCTATACCGACAGCCGTGCGGCGCGTGAGACCATTGATACGCTGCGCAAGGTTATCCCCATTTGCTCGGCATCCTGTGCGGAGTGGCGTCGCTGCCGCCGTATCGTCGAGTCCCATAAGGGCGAAGAAGACATCGTCAATATGATTTGCGCGCAAAACGGGCGTCCCTGCTTTGACTACCATGTCG
>CAKUCJ010000035.1 GCA_934643435.1 uncultured Collinsella sp. | reverse complement strand
AGCTCGGGATCGGCCTCGATCGACGTGACGCACGCCGCCTCCTGCAGCAGGGCCAACGTCAGCGTGCCGCAACCCGGACCGACCTCGAGAACGCGCTCATCGCCCGCAAGCTCAGCGAGCTCGCAAATGCGCTCGATCACGTGGTTGTCGATTAGAAAGTTCTGGCCCAGGCGATGCTTGGTCGCCAGGCCAAACTCCTCCAGCAGTTCCCTTGTTGCCGTTGGGTTTGCCAAAGGCGAAGTTGTCATAGTTGCCTCCTTAGCATGATGGCGGCGTCTTGAAACAAAAGGGCATGGACCGTGGCGGCCATGCCCTTACAGCTAAACAGCAAATTGCCGATATGGCGCTCGCGCGGCGTCTTAGCCCAGGCGCGGGAACAGCGGATCGCCCTTCTCGACGGGCTGACCACCGGCAAGCAGACCCCAAGCACAGCTGCCCTTGAGGTCGTCGCTCGCGGCCTCGTCCTCGCAGGACAGGCGGCGCAGGGCCTCGGCAGAGGTCTGGGGCATGAGCGGCATCAGCAGGTGAGCGGCGATGCGGATGGCCTCGAGCAGGTTGTAGATCACAAACGCCAGCTCGTCAGCCTTGGCCTCGTCCTTGGCAAGCGCCCAGGGCTCGGAGTCCTCGATGTAGTGGTTAGCGGCGTGGATGAGCTCCATGACCTCGTCCTTGGCTCCACCGTAATCGAGCACGTCCATCTTGGCCATATAGCGCTCGACCAGGCCGTCGGCAATCTTTGCCAGCGGGTTGTCGAACGCATCGAACGATGCGGGCTTGGCAGGCGCGCAACCATCAAAGTACTTGCCACTCATGTTGAGCGAACGCGAGATGAGGTTGCCCCAGCTGTTGGCCAGGTCGGCGTTGTAGACCTGCTCCATGCGATCGAAGCTGATGGCGCCGTCAGTGCCGGGCACCACGTCGGTCATAAAGTAATAGCGGTAGCCCTCGACGCCCAGCATGTCGATGACGTCCTGCGGAGCGATGGCATTGCCGCGGCTCTTGGACATCTTCTCGGCCTTGCCGGTCTCGGCGTTGCGCACGGTCAGGAAACCGTGGGCAAAGACGTGCTCGGGCAGGGCCTCGCCGATGGCCATGAGCATGGCGGGCCAAATGACGCAATGGAAGCGAATGATGTCCTTACCCACGATGTGGAACTGCGCGGGCCAGCGGTAAGCCAGCTCGGCTCGGGCCTCGTCGGTGTCGACACCGTAGCCGACGGCCGTCATGTAGTTGAGCAGTGCGTCGAACCACACGTAGGTCACGTGGCCCTCGTCGAACGGAACCTGAATGCCCCAGTCAAAGCTCGTACGGCTCACGGAGAGGTCGTTGAGGCCGCCCTCGACAAAGCTGCGCACCTCGTTCATGCGAAACGCGGGCTCAACAAAATCGGGGTGCTCGTCATAGAGCTTGAGCAGCTTGTCCTGGAAGGCGGAAAGCTTAAAGAAGTAGGACTCCTCCTGCACGCGCTCGAGCGGACGGTGGCAATCGGGGCACAGGTGCTGGCCGACGCTGCCGTACTCCTCATCACCCTTCTGGACCTGCGTGTCGGTGAAGTAGGTCTCGTCGGGCACGCAGTACCAGCCGTCGTAGCTGCCCTTATACAGGTAGCCGGACTCCTTCATGCGCTCCCACAGATACTGCACGGCGTGATGCTGACGCGGCTCGGTGGTGCGGATGAAGTCGTCGTTGGAGATCTCGAGCTTGCTCCAAAGCTCCTTGAAGTGCGGAGCCTGGCTGTCGGTCCACTCCTGCGGCGTCATGTCGTGCTTGGCTGCGGCCTCGGCGACCTTCTCACCGTGCTCGTCCATGCCGGTCAGGAACTTGACGTTATAGCCGGCGGAGCGGCGATAACGAGCCTGGACGTCGGCAATGATGGTGGAATAAGCCGTGCCCAGGTGCGGATCGGCGTTGACGTAGTAGATAGGCGTCGTGATAAAAAACGAAGGCTTGGTTTGATCCATGGGGTCTGTCCTCCAGAAAAACGTTGCATACAGGGGATGATTCTAGCGCAAGGGCTGAATATCCTCCATCTATTGCGTATCAAGCACCATGGCATAGACATCGCGCTTGCGGCGCGAATACTTCTGCGACAGGCGCTTTGCCACCGCGGAGGCGGGCTCGCCCTCCTCGAGCGCGGCGCGGATATCCTCGCGCAGGGCCTCGTCGGGGTCTACGGCAGTGGCGCCAACCGGCGCGATGCCAGCCTCCTCGTCTTCACTCGGCGGCGCGATGACCAGCGCAATCTCGCCTTTTACCTCGCCACGGGCACGCAGCTCCTCGGCAAGCTGGGCGGCAGACCCGCGCAAGACTTCCTCGTGCAGCTTGGTGAGCTCGCGGCAGACGGCAACCTCGCGCTGGGGAAATACCTCGGCCACGGCCTCGAGCGTCGCCACGATGCGATGTGGAGACTCGTAGAAGATGAGTGCGCCGGGCACCACGGCAAGACGCTGCAGGCGGCGCACGCGATCACCATGTTTGCGGCCCAAAAAGCCCTCGAAGAAAAAATGCTCGCAGGGAATGCCGGACGAAACGAGCGCCGTGACGCACGCAGAAGGTCCGGGGATAACCTCGACGGGCACATCGGCCTCGCGCGCCGCCTCGACCAGAGCCTGGCCGGGGTCGGACACGCTCGGCATGCCGGCGTCCGACGCAAAGGCAAGGGTCTCCCCCGCCAGCAGGCGGTCGACCAGGCCGGCGGCGCGACTTGCAATCACATTCTCGTCGCAACGGACGAGCGGCTTGGAAATACCCAGATGCATCAGCAGCTTTGAGGTCACGCGCGTGTCCTCGCAGCAGATGGCGTCGGCGGCGGCAAAAGCCTCGCCGACGCGCGGGGACAGGTCGCCCAGGTTACCGATGGGCGTACCGACCACATAGAGTTTGCCCGTACGGGCGCTGTTTTGCGTCATATCAACCTATTCAATCATGCCGCGCTCGAGCGTGCCGAGCGCCGCGCGGGCATCCCATGCCGCGATGCGCTTCTCGGTCTTCCACGTTTGGAAGAACCAGCCAGCCGCCGGCGCAAACGAAGCCAGCTGGTTGGCGATGAACACGCGCTCGTAGGCATTGCGGCCCTCGGGCGTAACCGACGAGTTGGCAAAAATCGCCGCACCCGACCATTCGCCCACCAAGACGGGGAACCCAGCAGAAATTGCCTCTTTGAGCTCGCGCTTATTACGCGAAATCGCCGTCGTCAGCCCGCGGGGGCTCGTGATGTCGAGCGCATGCTCGTCGCGATAATGGTACAGGTGAAGGTCCATGTAGACGTTCTTGTACTTGGCGCCGCGCATAAAGTGCTTCCACTCGCCGGGATGTCCCGAGGAGGAAAAGACGACGATCTTGTCTTCGGGCATATACGAGCGGACGAGCTCGTAGGCGTCGCGATAGAAGTTGCGTAGGTAGTGCGCCGGAATGCCGTCCGTCATGGTAAAGAGGCTCTTGCGAACGCTCATCTGCGGCGTGTCCAACAGCTCAATACCCAGCAGGCTCTCGGCCTCGCCGTAGCGATCGGCCAGGCGCTCAAGCACGTCGAGTGCGACATGACGGCCGTTGGTGGACGAATGCCACTCGGCAACGACCTCCGGCGTAGTGGGCGAATCGTTGGAATCGCCCTGGCCGCCGGGCACCGTCGCCAGATCGAGCAGCACGCGGATATTGTATTTGGCAGCCCACTCGATCGCACGGTCGATATAGTCGACGACCGAGATATAGGAAGCTTCGGACTCCTGCGAGCCAAAGGCATACCAGGGCACCGGCAGGCGCACGGCGTTGAGGCCGATCTGCGCCATGCGGCGAAAATCGTCCTCGCTCACAAACGTCTCGTAGTGACGGCGCATACGCTCGTTATAGGCAGCGGTACCCATGGCCTCCTGTAGCTCGGCAGCATTGGATGCACCGGTCGCCGCGTACAGCGACGGGGTCACCCAAGGCTCGGGAATAAACCAGCCAGAGAGATTAACGCCGAGTATCCTCTCCATCACGGCCCCCTTCGGATCGCGCAGGTCGAACCTGCATCGTATTGCATAGGAAAAGTATCGTTTTGAGTATACCCGCGCGTGCGGACAGGCGATCGAACGGTCTACAAAGTGGCGCGAAAGAGGGAGGAATGTCTGGGGCAGACGGGCTCGAGCTGGCAAGCCGAGATGCGCACGGGCGCCGAAGGTTGGCGCCGGAAAGTGTATCCCGTTTTTCCGCTCAAGAATGGGATGCGCTTTCCGTTAGCAGGCCCAACCGGAAAGTGCATCCCGCAATTTCGCGTTATTCCGGGTCGGACTTTCCCAAACAGCCTCAAAGCGGAAAGCGCGACCCACTCTGGACCAAAATTCCGGGATGCAGTTTCCGCGAGGCCCACATAAAAGAAAAGGACCCCTTTGCAGAGGTCCTAGTCAATTCAAGGTGGCGGGGAAGGGAATCGCGCCCGCGCTGCGCGCGTGCGGACCGCTGCGGCGCTTTCGCGCCTTGCGAGCTGCGCTGGCAAACGCTATCGCGTTTACTCAGCTCCGCGCCCTCACGGGGTTCGATTCCACGTGGGAGCCACATAAAAGAATAGGACCCCTTTGCAGAGGTCCTAGTCAATTCAAGGTGGCGGGGAAGGGAATCGAACCCCTGACACGAGGATTTTCAGTCCTCTGCTCTACCAACTGAGCTACCCAGCCATTTGAGGTGTGCCTTGTTTCAAGGCTTGATTAGTATAACCAAGGACGCGCTCCGGTCAACCGAGAATTTGAAAAAAGTTTTGAACGCGACATCGGCCACGACCTCGATCCTATAGAACGGCACGTCAGAAGCATCAACCGGCAGCAAGAAGTTTTTCGCTCAGGGCCGCACGAGCAAACTCACTTGGTGTCATTCCCTCAGCCGCCGCCCGTCGACGAATCGCCTCCTTCATTCCTAGGGGAATCTTGACTGATAGCGTTGCCGTCCCCTCACTTGAGAGCGGGGGCCGCCCGTGCACGATCCCCCCAACAGTGTGTTCGCCATCCGGAAACTCGCCACGCTCGTACGACTCGCACCACGTGTCAATCATTTCATCCGTTACAACCTGACCATTAGCGGCCGTATATGTCTTGCCCATCATCGACCCCTTTGCCGAGCTCGCTCAATCTCTTGCCAGAATTTCTTCTGAACCGGAGACAATGCATGAATGATGAGCCATCCACGAATTAGTTCGACCGCAACGAGCTCCACACTCCGACCGTCCGGAAGCCATCCAATCGCAAGCCATCTCGGCGGCTCGTCCTCCGACTCGCGGCGAACACACTCAGTAACCGCGAGCCAGGCACCAAGCACCTGCGTTTCCGTCAGGTGCTTTTTGGCGTTGGGATGAATCTCCACGTCCATGCATCTCCTCCTCCATCTTACCCAATTTCGTATGACGAAAATCAGCTGTCGCTATTTCTTAAGCCGGCACCTGTTGAAAGGCAGGGGGCGACGCGAGTATTGAGGGGCGTTCTAGCACGGCCCAGGCGCATGGATGGGAGCACATGCGCCAAGGGCGAACGTTTTCGTAGCGCGCGAGGACGTTGCCGCTGCGATCGATGAAGGCGATGTCGATGGGAAAGGCCATAAAGCAGGTGTGAACCGAGGAACAGCGCGGGAACGCTATGACGAGCGGCAGGCCGTTGCCGGCAACTGGCTGCCGCCCCAGCATGCCGCGCAGGCGTGCGGCAAACGACTCCGCCACCATAAACTCGGCAGGCGTCCAACCCAGTCTGCTGAGTGCCCGCGCGTAGGCGATGTAGGATGAGACCGCACTCACATGACCACCCCCGGACGCCAGGGATCGACCGTCACCGCACGCTCGTGCGTGAGCACAACCGGCGCTCCCAGCGAAACGCCCGCGATGCTCAGCGAGCTCGGCCACGGCTCATAGCGCATGGTGCAGGTGTAGGTCCTAAACGTGCCGGATAGCGAAAGCAAACTGCCATCCGATGTCACCGTACCTTGTTCACTCGAGACCTCAACCTGCAGGTCATAGTCCTCCATGGCATGTTGAATCTGAGCTTGAACGGTCGCGGAAGCATCGATTGAGCTGCCGTCGCCCTCCCCCTGCGGGGCTACGGCAAGCGCCAGCACGATGTCGGGCACCACGCGGTCGAAACGCGCAACCGCGCCGGCAAAGACCATGACGTTGTACACGATGAGCGCCAGTACCAGCAAGACGGGCGTGACCACGGCCATCTCGACCGTTGCCTGAGCACGTTCCTCGCGCATGATTGCACGAGCGCTCATTACGACCCACCGCCCAAGGCGCCCACCAGCGTGGCGACATCGACGGTAAGCGGGATGGAGCCGCCACCGGGCAGTGGAATCTCCGCAAGCGTGAACACCGCGCCGCTAATCGTGCGCTCGACTTGATACTCCAAGGCTTCGCAAAGCGCCTTGGGGTCGGTCACGCCCAGCGGGATACTTCGCAGCTTGTCCTGCGCTTTGGAAAGACCCGTGATGTCAGACCCCGGACTTTTAATGACGTTGGCGGAATCGGTCAGCACGGGCTTTCGTAGACGCAGGTCGCACGGCTCAAGCCCGAGAGCCGCCACGGAAGCCGAAACGGTATCGCCGAGCCACGACGCAATAGAACCCAACGCGCCACTGCCCCCTCCCAGGCCTTTGATCATCTCGTCCATAAGTTCATCGGCGGAGCCTTGGATATCACCGTATCCCACGAGCAGCCGTCCCCAAACATCCATGACGCCATCGAGTACGCCGGCAACGCCGCCCGAGCGCTCTTCCAGCGTCGAGAAAAACCGCGAGAGGACGTTGTTCTGTGCCGTGGCGTCATCGGGCGCCAGCACTGCCGCCGAAATCGCACCGCGGCTGCCGAGTTTGACTGCCGTGTTAAACGAGGAGTTGAGTTCGTCAGGGCTGGAGATATCACCCGAAACCGCAAGGGCAACCACGCCGTTTCGGCCAGGCGGCGCGATACGCGGACGCTCACCCGAAAGCGCTTTAATGGCCTGGTCAAACGCATTGCCCGCACGATCGGCCTCATCCTCGGTCTGCCGCTCGAGCTCGAGCTCCTTTTTTCGGCATTCAACGTATTCATCCAAGGCGTCTTTGAACTCGTCGAAGTGATATTCGAAGCCGTTTTCGATAAACGATGGCGGCATAAGGGCACACCCCAGTGTGACCACGCTGAAGTCGCATGCGCTACACGTGTCATGGCCATCGTAATCAGCAACCGACGCCAACCCGCCCGGTGTCCCTTTCTTGTAGACAGGGCAGTCGGTCCCATAGTGCAGGCACGTCTTGCCATCGTTGGTGCTTGTAGGCCACGCAACATCTGTGTAAAGCTCGGTTACCCGCACCTCGTTTGGGACGCGCGGAAGCAGCGGTACATAGGCAGAGAACTGTTCGCCGTCATCTGTTATATATGCCCTATCGACCTCTTCAATCGCATAAGCGTAGAACGCCCTTCGCGCGGCGGACTTCGCTTTCATCTGAGCGCTCAAGCCCTCAGGCTTTTCGTTCGCCAGGCGCTGACGGTAATAGGTCTTCGCGCGGTTGAGGGCAATCTGGGGCTCCCATGTGACACTCGAGGCATAGTGCGGATTTTCAATATCCGAAAGCTTTGCCAAACTACCCGCGCGCTCCCACATACATGAGTACTTGCCAATCGCACTCTCGTCCGACCCACCGCAGTCCGCAAGCCAAGCGCGCTCTTTGGCCTTCGCCGTCTCCTCCGAAGCCTTCTGCAACTCCTCGGCTGCGCGCTCCAGATCTTCCGACGTGTCTTTAATCGCATCGGTCGAGATCTCGGATCCCTTGAGTGCAGCAAAGTCCGACTCGGATGTCCGAGGCACGGCAAGTGCCGTGCCGGTATAGGTCACACTATCGGTATTCTGCGCTGACACCGCCTGCGTGGCACGCGCGGCAACCAAATATGGCAAAGCCGTCTCGAGCTTCTGCAGGCCCTCGGAAGCGCTCTTAGCAAACTTGTTGCGCGTTTTAATGATCTCGATTCCCGTGTCGACCATATCGCCCGCGGCAAGTTCGGCGCCTGGAATGAGAATGGCGACCAAGCCGGTGCCAATCGTGGCAAACCCCGCTAGTCCCAAGCTCAAGATGCTCGCATCCACCACTGTGGCGGCTGTGTGATAGGACGACACCACGTTGGCGCCCGCCAGCGCGCCGCTATCGGCAGCCACCTGCGTGTCCCCCGCGCGCGACATGCTCCATATCGCCGCAGTCGACGAAAACAGCAGCGTGAGCACCACCAAGATGACCACCGCAGAGGAGAGCGTGGTGTAGGCGCCGTCTTCGATAAACAAGTCGATACCGGCGCGGCCCATAAAGCCACCCCGCTTGCAGCTGTCGCCCGGTCGACGGCGAGCCGCAAACCCTTGCGTCACCCGCAGCAGGCAGCGCTTAATCCCACGCAGCAATCCATGAATCATAATCTCCCTCCAGCCACTCGGGACGCGATCGATATGAGACGTCGACCTTGAGCTCGACATAGCTGCCCTCACCTGCACCACCCATGGTCTGCGCAAATGCACCGATCACGGGCAGCGGTTTAACCTCACCGGCAACGGACACGGACGAAACGCCACCCGCACCCGCCCGACCAAGCTTGATATCCCACGACAGCGGCCCGCCTGCATGAAAAATCGAGACGTTGGGCACCGCGGCAAGTCGGCGGCGGGCAAACTCCTTAAGGTCGTCGTCTTCCGCCGTCGTCGTGGTCATGAGCCGCGCGGTCTCGGCGGCGGCAGACTCCATAACGGCGCGCGTGTAGAGCAGGCACACCGGCTGCAATGCGAGCAAGATGAGCGTCAGAAACGTCGGAAGCAAAAAAGCGGCCTCGACCGTGGACTGCGCCCGGTCCTCGCGCGCGATATCAATACAGCGCGATGTCCTTGGCGCCCGCGGCTGCGTCGATAACCGACGCCGAGGCAACGCCATGAGACGCCGTCCGCTCGACCAGTGCCGCCAGGCGCCCATCAGTGCCGGCGCGCCAAAGACCCGCAATCGCCAGCACGATAGAAAGCAGCGCCACCGTGACGACGGCGTATTCGACCGTCGACTGGGCAGATTCCTCACGCAGAACAACATGCATTTCACGACCCCTCCTTTGAGTTCGTTATTTGCGGAACCAGACGCACGGCACGCAGGCGGCACGAAGCATCGCCGGCATCCGCGGCAACCGTCACCATGTCGACC
>CAKUCJ010000034.1 GCA_934643435.1 uncultured Collinsella sp. | reverse complement strand
GATGCCTTTGGTTTTGAGGCGCTGTTCTATCGTTCGTGGACCCTGCGCGAGCAGATTCTCAAGATCTTCGAGAGCACGTGCGGCGGCCGCGTGATTCTGTCGATCAACGAGATCGGCGGACTTAAGCATGACATCGAGGACTCTGAGCTGGCGGGCATGGTCCAGACGCTCGATGCCATGCGTCCCGACTACGAGGCCCTGGTGCATACGTTTTTGGACGACGCCAGCTGCGGCGAGCGCCTGCACGGCGTGGGCGTAATCAGCAAGAAGGACGCGCTCGAGCTTTCGATGGTCGGTCCGTTCGGGCGCGCCTCGGGCGTGGACTACGACGTGCGCATGTTCGGCGACGGTGCCTATGCGGATCTGGCCGCGTTTGAGCCGATTGTTGCCACCGACGGTGACTGCTATGCCCGCTGCCAGGTGCGTTGCGCCGAGGTCACGCAGGCCATGGACATTATCAAGGAACTCGTGGACAAGATTCCGCACGACGGCATCGGCGGGCGCACCAAGCTCACGCCGGCCGACGGCGCGCGCGGCGAGGTCGTGATTGAGCAGCCGCGCGGCGAGGCGTACTACTATGTGCGCGGCAACGGCACCAAGAACCTGGACCGCTTCCGCGTGCGCACGCCGACGTCGCAGAACCTGGCGGGCCTGACGCACGCGCTGCAGGGCGTGCTCATCGCCAACGTGCCCATGATTATCCTGACCATCGACCCCTGCATTAGCTGCACGGAAAGGTAGGCGCGGCATGAGTTTGCTGACATTTGCCAAGACGGCCTTGGGTTCTATGGTCAAGCAGCCGGTCACGGTGTGCTATCCACAGGAGGAGCTGACAGCGCCCGAGCGCCTGCGTGGGCACATCGTTAACGACATGGAAGTGTGCATTTGCTGCGGCATGTGCGCACGTCGCTGCCCGGCGGGTGCACTCGCGGTCGATCGCAAGGGCGGCACCTGGTCGATCGACCCGTATGCCTGCGTGGTGTGCGGCGAGTGCATCGAGAGTTGCCCCAAGCATTGCCTGAGTATGGACACCGCCCGCACTCCGGTTGCGGCGGACAAGACTCCCACGGTAGAAACCAAGCCGGAATAGCGCTGGAACAGGGGCCGGCGGGGCAAAAATGCCCCGCCGGCCCCGCGCGTGAACGCGCGGTTGGGCCGCCGCGAACAAAACTATGCCGGTTTACTACGATGAATCGCCAATCTCCGGCCATACCGCATTTGGTAAAAATAAAACCGCAGGTAGATGGCTTGCGATTTTGTGAAAATAGCGAGTGTGGTCGGGGACCCCGTATTTATCGTAGTAAACCGGCATAGTTTTGAAATGGTACCGTATCAGTAGCAGCCTCTGATCCCCTGGGGACGGAGGAAAACGGATCATTTTGGCCTCGCGAGGACATCCGCGCGACCCGTCTGCCACGAAATGGACCTATCTACTACGTTTGGGTGGCTACCCTCAACCACGGCGAAAAACGCGAAAAGAAAACCGCAGGTAGAACGCCTGCGGTTTTTCGTAAACCGTGGTTATGGTCAGGGGTATCGGGCTAAACGTAGTAGATGGGCCAGTTTCGTGGCAAGCGCCATCGACTGCTCCCTTGGGGATGGAAGAAAACGGGCCATTTTGGTCCGTCGATCTTGAGTCGCACCCGTTTTCCTGCGGAAACCTTAGTGTCTCAACTTTGGTGAGACATTTGTCTCACGCCCAAAACCGAATCTGGAACGTGTGTCACCTGCCCTAATTGTGTCTCATTTCGTAACTTTAGGCTGATGCAAGGTCTGATCCTGCGAGAAGGGAGACACGATGAGCAGGTACACGAGGGGTCTCTTGGCGGTGATACTGGCTGTAGTGCTGGTATTGCCAGCCGCAGCATTCGCCATGCTGCCCGAGGCCAACGCCAGGTCCAGCACCGGAATGGACGGACCGACAGTAAGCGGAAAGGTCGTCGACCCCAATACCGGTGACAACTGGACATACTGGGCTGCCGGCTCTGACGGCAGCGGCAAAATCACGACACAAAACGTCGGCCGAATCTGGACCGACAAAACAGTCGAGGTCGGCGAGGAGTCGGACTTTTTAACCACGCTTTCGGCGATATCCTCGACATCCAACACAACGACGACGGTCCCCAAGCCGCTCGACATCGTGATGGTGCTGGATGCCTCTGGCTCGATGAACGATCCCATGAGTTCAAGCGACCGTACCAAGCGTATTGACGCGCTGAAGACCGCGGCCAATAGCTTTATCGAAAAGATCGCCGAAGAAAACGCGAAGATCTCGGATGAGTCTAAGCAGCATCAGGTTGCTATCGTTAAGTTCTCGGGCAATAAGACTGAGCAGATCGGCAACGGCACTTATCGTGAAGGCCGCAACACTTACAACTATTCGCAGACCATGAAAACCTTGACGCTTTGCTTGGGCGAGGATGCGGAGAGCCTTAAGAGCACGGTCAGCTCCATTTCCCCTGCCGGCGCCACGCGTGCCGACTATGGCATGGATCTTGCCGAGGGCATTTCTGGCCGCGAGGACGCCAAGAAGGTCGTCCTGTTCTTTACCGATGGTTCGCCCACGAGCTACAACAGCTTTGAGTCCTCGGTTGCCGATAGCGCCATCAACAAGGCAAACAGCCTGAAGGAAGACGGCACCGTCATTTACACCATTGGCATCTTTAGCGGCGCGAATCCCAGCGCCGATCCCACGGCCTCCGGCACGATTAACGAGAATAAGTTCATGCACGCCGTGTCGAGCAACTATCCTGCCGCCACGTCCAACATTTCTTACTGGGGCGAGTGGACCATCAACTTTGGTGCGCGCGCAGAAAAAGCCAATTACTACAAGTCGGCGAAAAACGCCCAGGAGCTCGAGGACATCTTTAAGGACATCTCGGAGAGCATCACCGAGGTCGTTGGCTATCCGACCGAAATCCACGACGGCTATGGCGAGCATAAGTCCGGCTACATTACGTTTACTGATGAGCTGGGCGACTTTATGCAGGTCGATGGCTTCACCGAGGTCGAATACAACGGCAAGACGTTTAAGGGCCCGGAGGATCCGTCCACCACGGGTAATGTCGACACCTACACTTTTACCGGCGAAGCTGCGAATCTGGTCATCACCGTTCAACGCGCCGCAAAGGATAACCCTCAGCAGGGCGACATCGTAGAGGTCAAGATCCCTGCGTCGCTGATTCCGCTGCGCAAATTTAACGTCGACAAGACCAAGGGCACGCTTACGGTCAACGACGTCGAGCCCATCCGCGTGAAGTACGCTTCGAGTGTCAAGGCTATCGCGCGCGAAAACCTGTTCACCCCTGATGAGGCGCTGAAGAAGTACATCGAGAAGAATACGACCGGCGAGCAGGGCTCCGAGTCCGTTGCCTTCTATGCCAACAAGTGGAGTGACAAGGACCTGGGCGACACGGTCGCCAACTTTACGCCCGCCACCACCAACCGTTACTACTTCTTCCAGAAGCAGACGCCCATTTACACGGATCCCGCCTGCACGCTGCCCGCGAAGGGACAGCTGGCGAGCGGCCGCCTTTATTACTACCAGGATGAGTTTGAGGTAGCGGACGCCAACGGCAAGCTCGACCACGGCACCACCGTTATCGAGTTTTCCGGCGAACATGCTGCGCAGTTTGCGGGCGGCGTGGTTGACGACGGGAGCGGAAACCTGTCGTTTAGCGAGGGAACCGCACGCCTGGCCTTTATTGACGAGCTTCATACCGACAAGAGCGACAACTTGACCGAAACCGCTTCCGACGTGCTCAATCCCAAGTGGAACGACACGTCCTCCAAGGCGAGCGCAACGCAGGTCAATTCTCACCTGGGCAACAACGGCAAGATCAGCTTTGCGTACAACATGAAGCCGGCGACGGTGAATACCAAGGCCGACTTTGGCTTGACCAAGGTACTCGTGGGCCGCGCCTGGACGAAAGAGGACGCGTTTGAGTTTGAGCTGACGTCCGAGAACAACGCCCCGATGCCCGAGTCCGCGACCGCGCCCGTGACTGTGTCCGTGACCAAGGACGATCTGAACGACAAGGGTCATGCGGTCATCGGCTTCGGCGAGATCACCTACAACAAGCCGGGCGAGTACACCTATGAGGTCCGCGAGGTCAAGGGCAAGCTGGGCGGCATCACTTACAGCAAGAATGTCGCGAAGATCACCGTGAAGGTAACTGTCGATACTGCTGGCAAGCTAACGGCTGAGGTTACGAAGGTCGAAAACGGGAAGTTCACCAACTCCTACAAGCTGACCCCCGAGAAGTCCAGCGTCACAGACAAGATCACCGCGAAGAAGGTCCTGGACGGGCGCGGCCTCAAGGAAGGCGAGTTCTCCTTCGAGCTCGTCGAGGGTAACGACGTCGTCGCTACCGGCACCAACGACGCTCGCGGCAACATCACGATGAGTGCCATCGAGTACACCGCTGCCGGCGAGCACACCTACACGCTGCGCGAGGTCCCGGGCGACGCCGGCAACGGCATCACTTACGACGGCAAGACCTACACCATCGAGACGACCATCACCGACAACGGTGACGGCACGCTCAGCGCTGCGCACAAGCTGAAGGACGCCGACGAGGCGAAGTTCACCAACTCCTATAAGCCTGGCTCCAAGGACTCCAGCGTCACCGATCAGATTGTCGCGAACAAGAAGCTGAGCGGGCGTGAGCCTGGCCTCGCGGCTGGCGAGTTCCGCTTCGAACTCGTCGAGGGCAATAACGTGGTCGCCATCGGCACCAACAATGCCGACGGCAAGATCGTGATGGATCCCGTCACCTACACCGCGGCCGGCGAGCACACCTACACGCTGCGCGAGACCAAGGCCGGCGCTACCGAGAACGGCATTACCTACAGTACCGCTGAGTACACTATCGTGACCATCGTCAAGGACAACGGCGACGGTACCCTCAGCGTGGAGCATAAGTTGCAGAACGTCGAGGAGGCGACCTTCGAGAACGCCTACAACGTGACCTCCAAGAGCTCCAGCGTCACCGACCAGATCACCGCGACCAAGGTCTTGACCGGGCGTGCGCTCGAGAAAGGCGAGTTCTCCTTCGAGCTCGTCGAGGGCGACAAGGTCGTCGCCACCGGCGCCAACGCCGCCGACGGCAAGATTACGATGAGCGAGATTACCTACACCGAGGCTGGCAAGCACACCTACACGCTGCGCGAGGTCCCGGGCGACGCCGGCAACGGCATCACCTACGACGGCAAGACCTACACCATCGAGACCACCATCACCGACAAGAGCGACGGCACGCTCGAGGCGAAGCACGTCCTGAAGGGCGCCGACGAGGCGAAGTTCAACAACGGCTACAAGCCGAATCCGGACGAGTTCAGCGTCACCGACCAGGTCACCGCGACCAAGGTCCTGACCGGCCGCGACCTCAAGGAAGGCGAGTTCAACTTCGAGCTCGTCGAGGGCAAGGGCGAGGACGCCAAGGTCGTCGCCACCGGCACCAACGCTGCCGACGGCACGATCACGATGGGCACCGTCAAGTACGACAAGCCCGGCAAGCACACCTACACGCTGCGCGAGGCCAACGGCGGAACCACCAGCAAGGGCATCACCTACAGCGATGCCAAGTTCACCATCGAGACGACCATCACCGACAAGGGCGACGGCACGCTCGAGGCCGAGCATGTCCTGAAGGGCGATAAGCCTGCAACCTTCGAGAACACCTACCGCGTGACCCCGATCGATGCAGACCTCGACTTTGACCTGAGCAAGGCTATCGACGGTCGCGAGTGGACGGATGCCGACGAGTTCAGCTTTACCATTACCGCACCCGAGGGCGCCCCGCTGCCCGATCCTGCAACCGTAACCGTGAGTAATAAGAACGCGGACGACAATGGCATCGCCGCCATCAAGTTCGGCAAGATTCACTACACGGCTGCCGGAACCTACAAGTACGAGATTCGCGAGAACAAGGGCAGTGCGGCCGGCATGAAGTATGACGAGCATGTCGCGACCGCCGAAGTGACCGTGACCGAGGACGGCGAGGGCAAGCTGACCGCCAACGTCACCAAGAAGGAAAGCGGACGCTTTACCAACACGTATCGCACTGAGCTTAACTACACCGCGGCCGGCGGCCTGTGGCTCAGCAAGTATCTGGACGGCCGCCCCATGACCGAGGGTCAGTTCACCTTTACCGTGACACCTGCTGACGACGCTTCGGCTCGCGCGCTCGGTCTGCTGCCCGGGGCCAACAGCTTCAAGTCCCCTGCAGCGGCAGAGGCAACGGTCGGCCTGATTGACGTCCTGGCTGGCCATGAGGTCAAGTTTACGCAGGCTGACGCCGGCAAGACTTTCAAGTACACCGTGGCCGAGAAGAACGACGGCAAGCCCGGTTACACTTACGATGACGCCGTGCGCACGGTGACGATCGCTATCGCCGATGACGGTGCCAGTACGCTCACCGCCACCACGACCGTTTCCGGTGGTCCCGAGGGCGAGCATGCGACGGTCCATAAGAGCGGCGAGAACAAGGTCGAGAAGGCCCTGGTTCCGTTCCACAACAGCTACAGCGCCACGACCAATACGCCTGGTGGAACCGCTGCTCAGGTTGTCGCCACCAAGACCCTGACCGGTCGTCCGATGGCCGACGGCGAGTTCTGGTTCGGTATCGCCTATCAGGGTGAGCTTGTGGCATACGAAAACCTCAAGCCCAATATCGGCGGGCACGTGAGCTTTGATGCGCTGCACTACGACACTGAGATGCTTGCTAATCTCGAGGCGGCCGGGCTTGCCCATCGTACCGATAAGGACGGCAAGCTTGCCTGGACCATTAACTACACGGCCTACGAAGATTTATTCGGGCTGCCGAATGGCGTTTCCGCTACAACGTGGTTCTTTAACTTTAAGGTTATCGTTGTCGACAACGGTGACGGTACCCTGACGGCAACGGTCGACTACGGCGGCGTCGAGCCCTTGTTCGAAAACGTCTACGGCGCCGAGGCCGTGGATGCCACGCTCGCCGGCACCAAGAAGCTCCAGGCTGCCGAGGGCCTGACCCCGGCCGATATCACGGGTAAGTTCACCTTTACCGTGACTGCTGACGAGGCTGGCGCCCCGATGCCCGAGCACACGATCGCAACCAACGGCGCGGCCGGCAACGTGGACTTTGGCAAGATCCACTTTACGCTCGACGACCTCAACCGCGCCCTGGGCGTGACGACCGATGCTTCTGACGACGCATCGAGCGAAGTCGAGGCCAACGCCGACGAGGCCGAGGTTGACGCCGACGCTGTCGACGCCGACGAGTCTAACGACGAGTCCGAGCCCGCAGCTCCCACCGCTCCGCGCTCGCACACCTTTACCTACACGGTGACCGAGACCGGTAGCGCCCTTGGCGTGACCAACGACACCAACGCCACGCGCAAGGTTTCCTACACCGTGACTGACGACGGTGCCGGACATCTGAGGGTCAAGCGCGAAGGCGGCGATGGTGCGGACTTCACGTTCACCAACACCTACGGCGTGGCGCATACCGATTCTTCCGTGACCGATCAGGTCAAGACGGTCAAGCGTCTGACCGGACGCGACCTTGCAGCCGGCGAGTTCACGTTTGAGCTGCTCGAGGACGGCGTGGTTGTCGCTAGCGGCACCAACGACGCCAACGGCACCGTGACGCTGAGCCCGATCCGCTACGAGGCGCCCGGCACGCACACGTACACGCTGCGCGAGGCCTGCCCCAACGCGCTCGGTCTGTACAAGGGCGTCACCTATGACGGCGCGACCTACACCGTCGTGACCACCGTCTCCGACAACGGCGACGGCACGCTGACCGCGAAGCACAAGCTCGAGGGAGCCGCCGAGTCGGCTGGCTTTACCAACAAGTATCATGCCATGCCCACGCAGGTCTCCATCGGCGCCATCAAGGTGCTCGAGGGACGCGAGCTCAAGAAGGACGAGTTTAGCTTTAAGCTCGTTGGCGAGGACATCGAGTCCACCGTCACCAACGATGCCGACGGCAAGATCAACTTCGACAAGTTCGAGTACAGCGAGCCCGGTACGTACGTCTACACGATCAGCGAGGTCAAGGGCGACAAGGCCGGTATGACCTACGACAAGTCCGTCTTTACCGCGACCGTCAACGTGGTCGACGACGGCGAGGGCAACCTCAAGGCGAACGTCGCCTATACCAAGGGCGACAAGAGTGTCGAGGGCATCGTGTTCAACAACACGTACAAGAAGCCCGAAACGCCCGTGCCGACGCCCGACCCCGGCACGCCCAAGACCGTGACGAACATCGTCAAGACGGTCAAGGGTTTCCTGCCCACCACGGGTGACCAGCAGGCAGCCGCGCTCCTTATGGCGTTTGTCATCGCCATGTCCGGCGTCGGTGCCCTGATCTGGGGCATCCGTAAGCGCTAGGCAAACTGACAGCGGCCCGGGGCCAAGGGCCCCGAGCCGCTGGCGGGGAGCCAAAAACATAGTCCCCACCCCACCCCCAGCCGCCACGGAGGCGTCTCCCTTCTCCGTGGCGGCACTTTTGTGCGCGGGCGAGGGGGCGCCACAAAACCGGCCCATCTACTACGTTTAACCGCTTGCCCCCAACCATGCCGAAAAACGCGGAAATAAAACCGCAGGTAGAACGCCTGCGGTTTTATTCAAAACGAGGGAATGGTTGGAAGTGTCGAGTCAAACGTAGTAGATGGGCCGATTTCGTGGCGAGCGCTGCCAAATGATCCCCCGGGGACGGAGGAAAACGGATCATTTTTGGCCCCGCGGGGCTCGCGGAGGCGCCCGCGCGGGGCTGTCCGGACAAAACTATGCCGGTTTACGGGGCTGAATCGCGAACTCCCAACCATGCCGAAAAGTGCGAAAACAAAACCGCAGGTAGACGAGTTGCTATTTTGCGGAAAACGCGAGGATGGACAGGGTTTCCGGGTTTAGCCCCGTAATCCGGCATAGTTTTGAAATGGCATTAAATCGGTAGCAGCCATTTAGCTATGCCGGGGCGGTCGGCCGTCGGTTGATTACCCGCGTAGGTAGGCGATGGCGATTTGCGTGCGGTTGCGTAGGCCCATTTTGGCCAGGATCGAGCTGATGTGGTTTCGCACGGTGCCTTCGCCCATATAAGCCGTGGCGGCAATCTCCTTGTTATCGAGGCCGCGGGCGATGAGCTCTGCAACCTCGAACTCGCGGTCGGTCAGACCGGCAAAGGCTGCGGGCCGG
>CAKUCJ010000033.1 GCA_934643435.1 uncultured Collinsella sp. | reverse complement strand
GGCCAAGCGTGCGTTGGGCACCGACATATCCGAGCCCAGTTTGGTGATGGTGGGATCCGTGCGGCGGCGCTCGTCGATGAGCATGTTGACGCTCTCGGGCACCGCATGGCGGAAGAATCGTTGACACTCGCGGTCGACTTCGGTTCGCGCGACCCAGGTCGCTTCGTCGCGGCCGCCCGAGAGCTCCAGAACCCATCCCAGGTGGTACAGCTCCTCGGTCGCTTGTTCCTCGTCGTCGCAGTCGAGTTCCACGTAGACGCAGACCTTGGCATCTTTGTCGAGCGCCGGCAGCGAGGCGAACGCGGTCGATTGCTCGCGCTGGCGACGCAGGATATCCAAGGCGCCCGCATCGAAATACTCGATGGCAGCCGCGTGAGACAGGACGGGGCGCACGGAATCGGTGAAGGACACGGCCTTATCTTCGCTGTCAAAGAAGCAGCTCACGCCCCATACGACCGACGATGCCGTCTGCAGGGCGATCTCAAGCTCGGTAACGACGCCGAGCGTGCCACACGCGCCGATAAAGAGATCGATGGCGTCCATGCCGTCCGCAACGAAATAGCCCGATGCGTTTTTGGTCTTGGGCATGGTATAGGTGGGGAGATCGAGCTCGAGCGTACGGCCCTGCGCCGTGACGAGCGAAAGGCGACGACCCTGTGCAAAAACCTCGCCACGGTGAAGCTCGAGCAAATCCCCATCGGTCAGCGCGACATGAAGGCCCGCGACGTGAGGACGCATGGGGCCGTAAGCGTAGCTACGGGCGCCGGAGGCGTTACACGCCGCCATACCGCCCAAGCAGGCAGATGCCTCGGTGGGATCGGTTGGAAAGAATTGCTCGGGAGCTTCCTGAAACTCCTCGTAAACCTTAAGCGACGTCTGGCCCCAGCCTGCGGTCGGAAGCACCTTCTTGCCCAGCTGCTTGCGCAGCTCCGAGAGCACGACGCCCGGCTCCACGCGCAGCAGAAAACGGCCTTGATCGTCGCGGCGAAGGCCCAGGTAGCGATTCATGCGAGAAGTGTTGAGAATATGACCGCCGTGGGGCACGGCACCGGCGGCAAGACCGGTTCGGGCGCCCTGAACCGTTACCGGGACATGCTCGGCATGGAGCTTTCGCAGGATAGCGCGGACCTCGTCCTCCGTTGTCGGAAACGAGATGCTCGACGCCTCGCCCGATGCGCGAGATTCGTCGCGACCGTATTCTTCGAACTCGTCGGTGAAGGGCTTGATGGCTGCAGACACGCGAACTCCCCCTTTAGTTAACTACAGTGTTTGCAGGGAGATGTTACCGCATCATTTCGTCGACGTGACGGAGACCGTCTCCATAATTGGCGAATTTTACGTTTGTGCAATTCGGTGAGCGGTATCAGCTCACCGGCAGACGTTGCGCTTGGCGCTCCCCTTCCCATTGCCGCCATGCATACGATCGACACTCGAAAAAAGTTGAGAAGAATTTTGCCACCTCTTACCTGCGGCGATGTAAACCCGTCAAGCAATTGGTCAGAAATTGGTCAAGTTGCGGCTGATACGGTCGGCATCGACAGCCAAAACCAAGAGAAGGTTTGGCCCAAAAGCAGGGAGGTTCCCATGGCATATTACTGGCCCCAATACGGCGTCGCCATCGAAGTCGACGACGATCCCCATCTCCTACCTTTCGACGAAGAGGCGTTCCCCGATACGGCGGTCTACCACGTCACCACCGATGTGATTTGCGATCCCGAGTCGTTCTCGGCACTTGCCCACCATATCGCACGCATCCATGACATCGAGCTCCCTCCCAACTTCGACGAGCTTGTCTACTCGCGCCGCCTGATGCTTCATATGCTCTTTGGAGCGGACCCGTCCACGTTCGCGCGTGTCTACACCACCAAAGATGCCGCATGAGCGCGAAGAAGCCGCCCCGACTCGCAGACCTGGGGCGTCGCAAGAAACTCGTCGTAGCTTGCTTGGCTATCGCCTGCGCTCTTATCGCTGTCGGCCTTTACGCCTGGCAGTCAAAGCCCATCGCCGAGACGGGCACCTCGATCACAACAGCGGAGGGTAAGTCGCGCCAGGAAATCCAGGACGAGCTCGATGCCATCGTCCGCGACAACATGATGACGATCTCAGTCGCACCAGTCGCCCAGCTGCAAAAAGGCGGCAAGCTGCGCGTTAACGTGCAAAACGTCCAAGATAACAAGTTTCCCCAGCGTTTCCGCGTCATCCAAAACGACGAGACCATCTACGAATCGGGCGTGGTCGAGACCGGAAAGACCGTCGAGACCTGCCCTGCCGGCGACATCGAAGAAGGCGAGGCGTATATCGAGATCCAGGCACTCAACGCCAAGACCTACGACGCCCATGGCAACCCCACGCGCGTCAAGGTGCGGGTCGCCCAGGCCGAAGACTAAATCCGTCGCTTGCCGCGCAAACACGCTCCCGCATCACTTTCGTCCAACCATCACGGAAACGGTCCGTGACGAATAGAAAGGAACGATTATGGACATCACCAGGAACCTGAACGGAGCCAGGGCACTCGTCGTGGGCGCAGGCCTGGCGCTCGCACTCGCAATGGGTGCCGCGCCGACCCCCGCCTTGGCGGAAGGACGCATCGGAACCACCGACGTGACGATCAGGACCGAAATTGACAACATCATGTTCAAAGCCCCGACCGTCATTCCGTTTGTCGCCAAAGCCGATGGCACACTTCAGGGTCCTTCCGAGGGCGCAACCACCATCGACAATCTTTCGGCGTACGGCATCCACGTCACCAACATGAAGATCGGCGCACAGAACTCCTGGAACATCGTCGCCGATGCTAAGACAGGAACCGCTCAGAACTCTATCGACTTTAAGGTTGGCCCAGACCAAGCGCTCCAGGACGCTCACGCCGCGACACAGGAAGCGGGCCTCGATCTTTCCAAGAATGCGTCCTTCGACATGGGCTATCAGGGCATCGCCAATGGTACGGATAAGATCAAGCTCAAGACGAGCGGCAATGTCGCCCGCGTCACGCGCGACATCTTCCATGTGACCGGCACAGGCGACCAGGTCGCAACGATCACCTGGACGGTCGAGCCCGGTGCGCACACGGCCTAAGGCGCTCGCCCTCGCTGCCATCATCGGCGCGGTTACGTTCGCCCCAATCGCCGCCTTTGCCCAACAAGAGCAGGCGCAAGCGGCAACACAGGTGACCGTCGACCTCTCGGAGCTCGAACGCAGCAGCCAACATGAGCCCTTGGCGCAAACAGGCGACACGCGACAACTCTTGGCAGCAGGGGTCGCTGCGGCGGGCGCAGGGACCCTCGGCCTTGGCCTGCATGTCAAGCGCGGCCAGTAGTCACGCAAATAAAGACCACCCAGAACAGGTAAGGAGAACCCATGGCATCAAAGAACCTTTTGCCCGTTGCCGCGCTCTGCAGCGCGCTTGCCACCGGCATGCCCGTCGCCGCTTTGGCGACACCCGCCGTGGATGCCTCCTTGCCTGCCGTCAACCGTCTCGCAACAGGTCAGATGAGCGCCATCGCACGTCAACGCTTCTCGCTTGCACAGGCGAGCATTTCGACCTCGGGGTGTCTCCGTCGCTGCGCAAACGGCTCGATAGTCGTGGATACCGAGCACTCGCGCAAGACGGACGACCTCCTAACGGGATACGCCACTTGCACGTGGCGTGCGGCTGCAACTGACGCCGATGGCGACTCCTGCGACGTGGAGCTGCGCATCGATGTCGCCCTGCCCGATGACTCGGCGGACGGGGCAATGGTCGCCTTTGACAGCGCTTTTTTCGAAGACGGAGGAGGTGTATTCCTGGGCTGCGTCCCCTCGTGTGACGACGGCACGCAGCCCGCCGCCTCATTCGGCG
Source organism: uncultured Collinsella sp. (assembly GCA_934643435.1). Lineage (GTDB taxonomy): Bacteria > Actinomycetota > Coriobacteriia > Coriobacteriales > Coriobacteriaceae > Collinsella. The sequence goes on along the minus strand of CAKUCJ010000033.1, from coordinate 5,385 downwards.
CATCATTGCGAATGACCAAGACGAACACCGATGCCACCGCGAAAGGCGAAATCCCCCTGATGTTCTACGCAGACAGTACGGAGTATCAGGAGGCTCAAGACAAGACGAAGACCGGCTCGCTCAGCCTTACGCGCGGAGCAAGCCCCGATTCCATCGACATCAGCGCCCAACTGCAAGACACACAGCACATCCTCGCCGATCCAGCACTCCTCGAGATGGAATGGGACGGAACGGGAGCGGTCGGACTCACCCCTTCGACAGTTGGCATCACGGACAGCCCCCACGAGGGCGGCAGTGAAAAAGCGCCTACAGGCAATGTCGCGCCAAGCGATGCAGCACCGCCGCTTAGCAGCCCTTCGACCTCCCCCGGCGAGCCAAACGAAACAGCTACCGAGACGAGCGGCCCACACCCTGACAAAAACCTGGGCTATTCCATACCGGCGGGCATCGACGAAGGCAATTGCTGCGTGATGGTCGCACTCGATCACACGGAAACTGTCGACGCCGCGAGTATTGAAGTCGCCGCCGCCGATAAGCCTGTCCGCAAAGCAGCCATTATCGCATTTCCCAAAACTGTCGAGGTTGTTTTTCTGCCATCGGGCGAGATCGTAGCCCCCACCCTGCTCACCTTGCTGGGGGCAAAGGGCACAAACAACCAAATCGATAAGCTCACGATCGTCGACCCTGCGACCACCGCAAGGCTGCGTCTGTATGCCGTATCCTCGGACGGAAGCAAAACCGAAGAATTCGACGGCGACAAGCTCTTGAATAACCGAATACTCCAAAGAATGGAGGATGTCTCGTATCAAATTGAGCTCGAGGGATTTGACCGGGCCAAAGATGCCGATATTATCGCCGCGGCCATCGAGTCCCCACAGCGACTCATGACGCTGCGTTTCAATTACAGCCCCTATGTCGTGACGCAAAGTTGAGACCGGGCACCAGGCACCGTCATTAATACCACTTATATAACGTATAGGACGAGTCATGGCGCACCTTACACCCCGTTCTGCTACGATTGCCAGGTTGGCATCAATATGGGAGGATTCATGCCGGGTTTGGGAACGATCATCAACGTCGCGCTATTGATCGCAGGCGGTCTGCTGGGCCTGATAGGCGGGCGCTTTATCACGCCTCGTATCCAAGACACGCTCATGAAGGCATCGGGGCTATGCGTTCTATTTATCGGCCTGGGCGGTACCATGCAAAAGATGCTCGTTATCGATGGCGGCACCCTGTCGACCACCGGCACCACCATGCTCATTGTCTCGTTTGCCCTCGGTTCGCTCATTGGCGAGGCCATCAACTTGGAAGCAGGCATCGAGAACCTCGGCGAATGGCTCAAGCGCAAAACCGGCAGCGAAGGCGACAACGAATTTACCAACGCCTTTGTCTCGGCATCGTTGACCGTCTGCATCGGCGCCATGGCTATCGTGGGCTCAATCCAAGACGGCCTGCTCGGCGACTGGTCCACACTCGCCCTGAAGGGCGCGCTGGACTGCATCATCGTCTGTACCATGACGGCCTCGCTCGGCCGCGGCTGCATTTTCTCGGCCCTGCCCGTCGCCGTGTTCCAGGGGACGATCACGCTGTTTGCCGGCGCGCTCTCCCCCATCATGACTACCGCAGCCCTCGACAGCCTTTCACTCGTGGGCTCCATGCTCATCTTCTGTGTCGGCGTCAACCTTATCCGGCCTCAGACCTTCCGCACGGCCAACATGCTCCCCTCCGTCGTCATAGCCGTCATCTACGCCCTCCTGTTCTAAAACTATCAACGTAGCGGTATTTCGAACATCTGTTTGATGCTGTGCTATGATATGAGGTCACCGACACCGTATAGGGAGAGGAGAGGGCGGTGGCCGATCAGGACATCAAGTTGCTCATCGAGCGCATTATGGCCGAGGCCCGGACTCATCAGTCCGCCCGCTTCTCAAACGAGGTCTACGCAGACGAGCCGATTCTCAAGACCGGCCGACAGATGCAGAACTTCCTCCCCGACCAGTACCGCAAAATGCGCGAGATATCGCGCTGGCAGGATGATCCCAAAGGCGGCGCGGGGCGCTGGCTATCGGAGGCGGAGCTCTTTTACCGCCAAGGTCTGCTGATGGCCGACTTTGAGGACGATTGCCCCTACAACGGCACCTTTAAGTCGTACTTTCCCACCTACAACGCCATGAGCGACCGGCAGCTGCGTGGCTACTTTACCTGGCGCGCCCAAGTGCGCCGTGGCAATATCGAGGAGACATCGGCCTCGTTTGCTTTCCTGTATCTTTACGAATTGATCTGCGGCATTGGCGTCGACGACCCGCACGATGGCTTTGACAAGATCAAGGCCTTTTGGGATGCCTATCGCGCCTTTGAGCCTGGCATTGACCGGTTTGCACGCGTGTGGCTGCAGGATTACGCCGTATTCCACGGGCTCGACCCCAAGCTGCTTCGTGACTCTAAAACTGTCATGTTCGATAACGCCCTTATCGAGCTGCGACACGCAGCGCGAGACCTTGCACCTGCGTCGGTCCTGTCCGGTCAGGCCCCCAAGCGTCGCAAAACCTCAGAGCCCACGCTCCCCCTTCCGCCCGACGAGGCGCGCGAGGAGCGGCTCATGGCCGCTATCAATGCGCTCTCCACGTACAACCTCAATAACTCAAGGCTCAACCACTCCCACCATCGCGACCTGCGTCACGTGGCATGCGCCGTGTATGTCCGCATGGCGCGCTACTATGACACGCACCGAAAGGCCAGCATCGTAGCGAGCTTGTTTGGGGAGGAGACGGCCATGCCCTACACCATGTTTGCCTCGGCCGTGTTCTTTGCGCCCGAGCGCCACGTGGACTGTGAATACCGTCTGGACCCCATCCATATCTACCGTTGCCAAAACGGCTTTTGGGAGTGCATGCGCATCCACGGCAGCAGACAAAAGAGCAGCAAGCTCGGTGAGATGATGCGCGCTTGCGATCAGCGCTTGCGCCTGGCGCTGGACCCCGCCCACCCCCTTAAAGAAGAGAAAGTCCCCAAATATCTGGCCAAGATCATCGACGACGAGATCGTGGCATGGCTTTCGTGGGATGCCGCGCACCAGCCCGTTAAGATCGATATCGACCTGAGCCAGCTGGGGCATATCCGAAGCGCCGCCGCACAGACGCGCGAGGCGCTCTTGATCGACGAGGAGCGCGAGGACGGCACACTCGCGGATGTCGAGGCGACGTATTTCGAGCAACCGGGTGCCGGGCCTGTGCTCGACACGATTGCCGAACCAGTCGCAACGACCATGCAGCAGGACGAGGCCGATGAGCCGACCATCTCCACCGAGCAGTTTAGCGTCGTGGCTCCGCTCCTCGCGCCAGCGCATACACCCGTGACGGTCATGCCCGTCGACACCGCATCCGCACTCGCCCCCGCCGCAGACGCCTATCTTCGCGCACTGCTCGAGCAAAACGCGGCGCGGGCGGCATCGACGGTGGCACAGTCGGGCAAGAGTGAGGACATGCTCGTCGATAGCATCAACGAAGCGCTCTTTGACCTGGTGGGCGACACCGTTATTGAATTTGGCTCGGCAGGACCGCAAATTATCGAGGACTACGAAGCAGACGTGAGAGGATACCTAGACCATGAGTGATACCGCATCCGCAGCACCCCGCGTGCCCAAGCGCGTCGCCGCCGTCATTCTCAACTCGCTCAAGGGCGGCGTCGTCCCGCGCATTGGCCTTCCCTACATTACCGTGGGACGCGAGGTCGAGATCCGCGCCTTGCTCACCGACCTCAGCCTCATCACCGATGGCGGCGCAAGTTTTCGCTTCCTAGTCGGTCGCTACGGCGCGGGCAAGAGCTTTTTGCTCCAAACCATTCGCACGCACGCCATGGGCGAGGGCTTTGTCGTCGCCGATGCCGACCTTTCCCCCGAGCGCCGCCTGCAGGGCGGACAGGGCCAGGGTCTGGCTACCTATCGAGAGCTCATCCGCAACATATCGACCAAAACACGTCCCGAGGGCGGTGCACTCAACCTAATTCTGGATCGCTGGGTCGCCTCGTGCGCCGACGCCGACGAGTCGGCCATCAATGCCCAACTCGCTCCACTTGAGGAAATGGTCCACGGCTTTGACTTCACCCGCATGCTCCGCCGTTACCGCATGGCCGTCTCGGAGGGTGACGAAGAGACCAAGAGCCGCGTGACCAAATGGATTCGCGGCGAGTACCGCACCAAGAGCGAGGCACGCGCCGAGCTGGGCTCCTCGACCATCATCAGCGACGACGACTGGTATGACTACATCAAGCTCATCGCACGCTTTTTGGTCTGCAGTGGCTACAAGGGCATGCTGGTGCTCATCGACGAGCTCGTAAACCTGTACAAGATTCCCAACGCCATCACGCGCCAGTACAACTACGAGAAGATCCTGACCATGTACAACGACACGCTGCAAGGCAAGGCACAGTACCTGGGCATTATCATGGGCGGCACGCCAACCTCTATCGAAGACCGACGCCGCGGCGTCTTTTCCTACGAGGCCCTGCGCAGCCGTCTCGCTCAGGGCCGTTTTGCGCGCGAGGACCTCAAAGACATGCTCGCGCCCATCATCCGCCTGCAGCCGCTCACCTATGAGGAGCTGCTGGTGCTCATCGAAAAGCTCATGCAAATTCACGCCGGCTACTTTGGCTGGACGCCCACGCTTACCGAGAACGACTTGGTGGACTTCCTCAAGATTGAGTTTGGCCGCGTGGGAGCCGACACGCACCTGACGCCCCGTGAGGTCATTCGCGACTTTATCGAGCTGCTCGACATTCTGTGTCAAAACCCCGACGCCGACGTGGCAGAGTTGCTGCAAAGCGTCGGCGGCGACGCGCTGGCACCGACCAACGAATCGTCCACATCATCCGACGACCGCAACTTCGCCGAATTCACCATCTAACCTACCAAAAAGGGACAGGTATATTTTGGCAGGTTTTATCTGGGTAAACGCCGATGTTGCAATTCGACGACCTGCTGCCCGCTGCGTTTGATACCCCGTTGTTGAAAGGAGGCCCCATGAACGCTTTTGACCGCTACGCCCCGTTTATCCAGGATTTCATCTACTCCCACGATTGGGAGAGCTTGCGCTCTATCCAGGTTGCGGCAGCAGATGCAATCTTTAATACGCAAGACAATGTGCTCCTAACGGCATCCACAGCATCTGGCAAAACCGAGGCAGCCTTCTTTCCCATCCTGACCGAGTTTTGGGAGAACCCACCGGCGAGCGTGGGCGCCCTCTACATCGGCCCGCTCAAGGCACTCATCAACGACCAATTCGTCCGCCTCAACGATCTGTGCGAAGAGGCCGATATCCCCGTCTGGCACTGGCACGGCGATGTCTCGCAGTCGCACAAGGCAAAGCTCATCAAAAAGCCGAGCGG
>CAKUCJ010000032.1 GCA_934643435.1 uncultured Collinsella sp. | reverse complement strand
CTGGAAAACGCTTCGCGTTTCCTCAGCTCCGCACCCTTGCGGGTTCGAATACCTCCGCCTGCCCACAAGAAAGCGCCCTAAGCTGTTGGAAGCTTAGGGCGCTCGATTTTAAGGGCTGGGACGGAGGGATTCGAACCCCCAACAGCCGGCACCAAAAACCGGAGTTCTACCGTTGAACTACGTCCCAATGTGTGGCGTTGCCCAAAAGCAACTCGTTTAGTTTACCTAAACTGCGAGGGCATCGCAAACGCCGTCGAGCAGGCGTACGGCGAGCGTCTGCGCGTCGCTTGCGGTGAAGGTGCCGTTGTAGCGTGTCATGCCCGTGAGCTCAATACGGATGCGTGCGGGCTTTTGCTGCGCGGCGACATTGGCGGTGCGGATGCGCTGGGCCAGGTTGTGGCACTCGGCAAGGGCGATCGTAGCGCGCGGTGCGGCGTCGGCAGGCAGCTCATCGCTTGCGATCTCGAGCACCAGATCGACATCGGTCGGGACCTCGGAATCGCACAGCATCATGCCGCTGTTGTCGGTCGTTGCCGTGGCGATGTTCCACATGCGCGATGCGACGCTGCGCGCGATGGGGTCCTCGCCGATGACGGCGATCTGGAAGCGCTCAAGCACGTTGGCGGCGCGGGCGAAACCGATGCGCGACTCGGCTTCGGTAACCGAAGGCTTGCCCTCCCACACGTGGCGTAGGCGGTTGATGTAGGCGTAGGTATCCTGGAAGGCCATACCGTCGGCAAACAGGCCGACGTTTTCCTGGAACTGCTGCAGAGCCGCCTCGGTGTGCGGACCAAAATAGCCATCGTCCTCGCCGCAGGCAAAGCCCAGCACGTTCAGAGCGCGTTGCAACGCCTGCACGTCAGCACCGTGGAAATTGGGCATGCGCAGGTAGAGAGTGCGGTCGCCCAGTTTATACGAGGCGTCGACCAGGGCGCTCCAGCAGGGAATATCGACGGCATGGCCGGCAGCAAGGCCGCTGTCGAGCCTAAAAGTGCTAACAGCCTGCTCGGTGGCGGCGCCAAAACGCTTGTCAGCGACCTCGGCGGCATCGATTGTATAGCCGAGCTGCAGGAGGCGGGACTGAACGTCCTCGACGGCTGCTCCCTGCATGCCCGTTGTAATAGGTTCCATGAACGAACCCCTTTCGGCGTACCATTCGTACTATTTGAGCGTATGTCGGACAGACAACGCAAAGGGATGCATAAACATGCACTCAACAGTGTAGCAACTTGTACCCAAAAACGCTGCTGACAGGTTTAATAACCCCCGCTAGTTGAGGCGCTCCACAAAGAAATCTGCCATGGAGAGGAACAGCTCGCGCGCGTGCGGGTCGAGCTGGACGTCCTCGATGGCGGCCTTAGCCTTGGCGGTCAGGTCGAGCGCGTAGGTGTGGGCGAAATCGATGGAGTCGGTTTCCTGGAAGATCTCCACGGCGCGCGCAAGCTGTGCGGGATCCTCGGTGCCCGAGGATAGGATTGCCTCGACCTCGTCGTGATAGCGCTCATCGGACAGGGCGTGCACGGCAACGAGCGTGCGCTTGCCCTCGGTGATATCGGTGCGGAAGTCCTTGTTGGCGGCCTCCTTGGTGCCGACCAAGTTGAGCAGGTCGTCCTGAATCTGAAAGGCAAGGCCCGTGTGCAGGCCAAAGGTGCGCAGCGCTTCGATTTGCTCCTCGTTGCCGCCGCCGATGATGGCTCCGGCGGCAAGCGGCGTGGCCCCGCTGTAATATGCAGTCTTATGGGTTGCCATGTCCAAGTAATCGTCGACCGAGATGTCAAAGCGCCCGTCGCGAACCCAGCCCAGGTCGAGTGCTTGGCCTTCGATGGTGCGGACAATCATCTCGGTGAGCTCATGGAGCACGCGCAGCTTAACGTCGGGCGCAAGCGTGGGGTCGTCGAGAACCGTCTTGGTGACCATGGTGAGTGCCAGGTCGCCGCAGTTGATGGCAAGCCCCGTACCCTCGGTAAGATGCATGCAAGGCTTGCCACGGCGCAGCTGCCCGTTGTCGGCGATGTCATCGTGGATGAGCGCGCCCGACTGGAAATGCTCGATGGCAGCTGCGGCGCTGCGGGCGCTTTCAAAGCTACCGCCCACAGCGGTGGCGGCGAGCATGCAGATGAGCGGGCGGTGGCGCTTGCCGGCGTTGGCCGTAAACGCCGAGAGCGGCGCGTACAGGTAGCGCTCGATATCGGCAGAGGTTGCCTGTCCGTCAAAGAACGTGGCCAGATAGTCGTTGATCTGGTCAAAGTGCTGGGCTAGAAAGCTGGTAAACGGACTGGACACGGGTTCTCGCATTCTTTCTGAAGGTTGCATTGGTGCAATATGCAGACAACATATTGCCACATTGGGGTTTCCTGCGCGTCAGTTTTGGCGATTTAGGGCAACAGGGTGTGTGCGCGGTCCGGGTGCCTATATAAGCTTAAAGTGCTCGAGCGCTTTGACGACGCCGTCGTTGCCGACCGAGTCGGTGATATAGTCTGCGCGCTTTTTGAGATAGTCCGGCGCGTTGCCCATCGCGATGCCAACATCGACGGCATTCATCAATGTGATGTCATTGCTGGCGTCGCCGATGCCGTATACGGTTCCGTGGTTGGGGTCGAGGGCGTCGAGTACGGACTGGATGCCCTCGCGCTTGGTGCATTCACGGGGCGAGATTTCCGTTACATCGAGCTCGAGCTCGTTGAAGCACAGCAGCGGCTCAAGCTCCTTGTCCCGAGCAATGCGGTTGGCGAGCGGCGTGGACATCAAGATCTTGTAGGCGCCGTAGTGCTGCAGCTGCGTTACGGCATCTCCCACGGTGCGTGCGTACCCAGGAGCGTCGGGCGCGTCGGCGCTCATGCGCACGACGCCGTTAAGGCCTTCAAAGCGGATGACCTCGCCCGACTGCTCAAGATAGGGGATAAGGCGCTGCAACATGCCGGGAGTCATTGCCAGGTCGCGAATCACGTGTCCATCGAGTTCGACATGGCCGCCCGCAAGGCAGACGATGCCGGTCCAGGGCAGTTCGAGCAGCTTGGGATGGATGCAGCTGAGTGTGCGCCCCGTGCAGATAAACGCCATGTTGCCGTTGGCGACAAAATCGCGGATGGCCTGCGAGACCGCTTCGTTGGGGTAGGGCGAGAGGTCCCGTTCGTCCTCGGGGAGCTCCTGGGCCACGCGGGGGTCTTGCCAGGCAAGCGTTCCGTCGATATCAAAGAAGCAGATATTTGCAGGCTTTTGAAGAGTGTCGCCGGGCACGGGATGGGGCGCTTCGGGGGCAAAGCCCGGCTCGAGCCCCATGATCTGATCGAAGTGCTCCTTAATGCGCAAAACGGAGATGCCGATGATCACCTGGGCGGTTTTGCCGGTGATGATGAGGCCCTTGGCACCGGCTGCGACAAACGATGCATTGTCCGCGACGATAGAGGGATCGACGACCTCCACGCGCAGGCGTGTGGCGCAGTTGGTTGCGCCCACGATGTTGCCAACGCCACCCAAAAGCTCGACGACGTGCTCGGCAAGCAGGTGATCGAGGTTTGCCTGCGCATTGGCTGAATCATCATCGAAAGAGTTCCCTTTGTCCTCCATGCTCTTTGCTGACTGTTTGTCGGCGGCGCGATTGGCGCCATGGTCCTCGCGCCCCGGGGTTTTAAGGTCGAGGGCTAGGATGATGCCGCGGAAGCTCAGGAAAAAGATGACGCTAAAGGCAAGCCCAATACCGAGTGCCATAAGGTAGGCACCGGCGTGCGTGCGCATGAGCGGGATAAAGTTGAAGGCCGCCATCTCCATGAAGCCACCCGAGAAGATGCCGACGATGCCAAAGAGATTCATGGTTGTGGCAAGGCAAGACGATAAGACGGCGTAGAGCAAAAAGAGCCCGGGATGGGTGAACATAAAGAGAAACTCGAGCGGTTCGGTGATGCCGCAGACCACCGAGGCGACGATAGCGGGAACAAGGATGACCCTGAGGCCGGCGCGGCGTTCGGGCTTTGCGGTGGTGTAGAACGCCGCAGCGATGGCGGGAAGGCCAAAGAGCTTGACCCAGCCGGTGGCGGTAAAACCGGCCCACGGCGCAAGCTCATTAAGGGGGCGCGTGCTATGGGAGAGGATGGGGAGCAGGCTGCTCCACGCGGCGTAGATGCCGTCGTTTATGACCAGGTTGTCGTAGTAGATCGGCATGTAAAGCAGGTGGTGCAGGCCAAAGGGCTCGAGTGCACGTTCTAAAAAGACAAAGATGCCCACGCCAAAGGGACCGACGCCTGCAAGCGCGTGACGCAGTGTATCGGTTACATCGTATACGTAGGGTACCGTAACAGCCGAGAAAATAGCGAGGGCGAGCACAGCGAAAAAGCTGATGAGATAGACCAGCGAGGAGCCCGAGAAGGTACCGAGCCAATCGGGAACCTTGGCGTCGTAGAAGCGGTCGTGGATCGCAACGACGATGGTCGAGACTGCCAGCGGTCCGATAATGCCGGTGTCGAGCGTCTTGATGCCATCAATGACGGTGATGCCGCTGGCGGGGGTCAAAGACGCCGGGTACTTAAGTCCAAGGTTGTCGCCGCTCAGCTTAATGATCTCGCTCAAGAAGAAACAATAGGCAAAATAGGCCACGAGTGCCTCGAGGCAGCAGCGCGCCGGTTGCTTTTGGGCAAGGCCAATAGGCAGCGCTACGGCAAAAAGGAGTGGAAGGCGTTTAAAGACCGTCCACGAGCCGCGTTGGATGATAGCCCAGAATACGTACCAGGGGGTTCCGTATGTGGCGAGGTCGCCGACGATGTCCACAGTCGTTGCGAGAGCGGAGATGCCGACCATAAGGCCCGATATGGAAAACAGCATGGCGGGCGCGAACATGGCCCCGCCAAAACGTTGGATTTTCTGCAGCATAATATGCCTTCCGGATGCAACATGCTGTGCGAGCAAGAACGTTTAAACAATGAACTCATTGTAGAGGACTGGCTGCTTGCCGCATTGACGGTTTTGATTCGGTCCGATTTGGGTTTCAGGGGAACCGTCGACGGTAAATAATCCGTGCTTTACCGATAATCGGTTTAAACAACTCCAAGAAATGCTATTGTGCCTAGCCATACATATTCATTAGAGGTGAAGTCATGCCAAAAGCGATATATGAAGGAATCTACCGCGAGATCCGTTCGCGTATTATCAGCGGAACCTATGCGTTCCAGGAGATGCTGCCGACCGAGGCCGAGCTGACCGCGGAATTCGGATGCACCCGAAATACCGTCCGTCGAGCACTTGCCATGCTGGCCGACGAGATGTACGTACAGCCCATTCACGGCAAGGGCGTGCGCGTCATTTGGCTTAAGGGCGAGACCGATATGCTAGGCGCACTCGAGGAAGTCGAGTCGTTTGGCGAGTTTGCAAAGCGCAACAATGCCGTTGCATCGACGGACGTTAAGTCTTTTGAACATCTTGTCTGCACCGAGCAGCTCTCTCGTCGCCTGGGCTTTAAGGTGGGCGAGGAGTTGATTCGCGTGGTGCGCGTCCGTAGCCTTAACGGTAGCGCTCGCCAGGTGGACCACGGCTATTTTCTGGAGTCGATTGCCAAAGGCCTGACGCCCGAGATCGCCGCAAGGTCAATTTACGACTATCTGGAGCACAAACGCGGTGTCAAGGTGATGGCGAGTCGCCGTACGGTGAGCGTCGAGCTTGCCAACGATGAGGACTGCAGCTATCTTGACCTTGGCAAATACAACTGTGTTGCCGTCATGGAGAGCCAGTCGTACACCTCGGACGGCATCTTGTTCGAGGTTACGCATGCCCGCACGCATCCCGAGATCTTCCACTACCGCGTCAACTCCAAGCGATAGTCGGATAGCTCACAGCCTGACGAGACTCATGCCCTCAAAGCGAAAACGCCCGGTCAAGCCGATGCATCATCGGCTTGACCGGGCGTTTTCTCTGCATCCGATAACAAATAATTGTTTATACAAAACTTGTCAAGTATTAAGTTGAAATTACCGTTCACCGAAGGTTTTCTACCGCTCTAGTAATACTTGTTCAAACAACTAGCCAAATAGCGTATTGTACAAATCAGCAAAAGGGGCCAAGTCCCCAAGCCAATCTCCGAAGGCGGCGGCAAAGGGTGCCGCCACGGTGTGAAAGGGTGGATTGTAATGAAGAACGAAATGAGCAGAAGGCAGTTCCTGGGCTTCGCTGGTTCCGCGGCTGCGGTTCTCGGTCTGGGTCTCGTGGGCTGCGGTGGCTCCGCCGGCTCCGGCTCCTCTGCTTCTGGTGACGCTGCCGAGGTCTACTTCCTCCAGTTCAAGCCCGAGGTCGATAAGGAGTGGAAAGAGATCGCCAAGGCGTACAAGGAGGAGAAGGGCGTCGAGGTCAAGATCGTGACCGCCGCTTCCAACACCTACGAGGAGAAGCTCAAGTCCGAGATGTCCAAGAGCTCCGCTCCGACGCTGTTCCAGGTCAACGGCCCCACCGGTCTTAAGAACTGGAAGGACTACTGCGCCGACCTGTCCGACACCAAGATCCGCGGCGAGCTCATCGACGACTCCCTTGCCCTGCAGTCCGACGGCAAGGATCTGGGTATCGACTGGGTCCAGGAGAGCTACGGCATCATCTACAACAAGGAGCTCCTCGAGAAGGCTGGCTACAAGGCCGAGGACATCAACTCCTTCGACAAGCTGAAGGCTTGCGCCGACGACATCCAGGCCCGCAAGGACGAGCTCGGCGTTGACGGTGCTTTCACCTCCGCCGGCATGGATGACTCCTCCAGCTGGCGCTATACCACCCACCTCGCCAACCTCCCGCTCTACTACGAGTTCGAGAAGGAGCACAACCAGGAGGACGACGAGATCAAGGGCGAGTATCTCGACAACTTTAAGCAGATCTTCGACCTGTACATCACCGACTCCACCTGCGATCCTTCGCAGCTCGCCTCCAAGACCGGTGACGACGCCACCAACGAGTTCGCAACCGGCAAGGCCGTCTTCTACCAGAACGGCTCTTGGGCCTACGCCGACCTCACCAAGGCCGGTATGACCGACGACCAGCTCGGCATGCTGCCGATCTACATCGGCGTCGACGGCGAGGAGAACCAGGGCCTGTGCTCCGGCGGTGAGAACTACTGGTGCGTCAGCTCCCAGGCTTCCGAGGATGCCCAGAAGGCCACCGAGGACTTCATGTATTGGTGCGTCACTTCTGACACCGCCACCAGCATCATCGCTGACAAGATGGGTCTGACCGCCCCGTTCAAGAGCGCCAAGGAGACCACCAACGTCTTCTCGCAGCAGGCCGTTGCCATGGCCAAGGACGGCAAGAAGACCGTCGCTTGGGACTTCGTTTACATCCCCTCCGAGGAGTGGAAGAAGAACCTCAAGCAGGCTCTCATCGCTTATGCTGCCGACAACACCAAGTGGGACGGCGTCAAGAACGCCTTCGTCGATGGCTGGAAGACCGAGAAGGCTGCTTCCGAGTAAGTAGTTGCTGCCCAAGCTATCTGATTAGCGACAGGGGGCGGGCAGACGTTGGTTTGCCCGCCCCCTGCATATTGAAAGGACCCTTCTATGGGCAAAGCACTCAAGCGCTGGTGGCCGCTCTTTATGCTGCCCACGTGCCTGGCGTTTATGATCGGGTTCGTGATTCCCTTTATCCAGGGTTTCTATCTCTCGTTCTGCCAGTTTATTACTATCAACAACACGCACTTTGTTGGCATCGAAAACTACGTGCGTGCGCTGTCCGATCCGCAGTTTGCCACGTCGTTCTTCTTTACCGTGGCGTTTGCCTTCCTGTCGACGGTGCTCATCAACGTGATCGCGCTGGCTATCGCGCAGGCGCTCACCCGCAAGGCGCTCAAGGGCACCAACATCTTCCGTACGATCTTCTTTATGCCTAACCTGATCGGCGGCATCGTGCTGGGCTACATTTGGCAGATTCTGATCAACTGCCTTCTCTCCAACGTGGGCGCCCAGCTCATTGCCCTTAACTCTGCTGCTGGCTTCTGGGGCCTTATCATCCTGACCCTGTGGCAGCAGGTCGGCTACATGATGATCATCTACATCGCTGGTCTGCAGTCCATTCCGTCCGACTACATCGAGGCCGCCAAGGTCGACGGTGCTACGGCATGGCAGACGTTTTGGAAGGTTAAGATTCCCAATCTGATGCCGACGATTACCATCTGCCTGTTCCTGTCCATCACCAACGGCTTTAAGCTGTTCGACCAGAACCTCGCCCTTACCGGCGGCGCCCCCGCGCACTCCACCGAGATGCTCGCCCTGAACATCTACAACACGTTCTATTCGCGTGCCGGCATCGCATGGCAGGGCATCGGTCAGGCCAAGGCAGTTATCTTCTGCATCCTGGTCGTCGCTATCTCTATGATTCAGCTTAAGGCCACGAGGTCCAAGGAGGTGCAGCAGTAATGAAACGCGATAAGGCTATCAACCGCGCGCTCTCGATTTTCTTTACGATCCTGTCGCTCGCGTGGATCTACCCCGTGTTCATGATTGCGCTCAATTCCTTTAAGAAAGCGACCGCAATCAGCACCACCACGGCGTTCGATCTGCTCACGCCCGAGACGTTCAACGGCCTCGCAAACTACGTGCACGCCCTTAACGAGCAGGGATTTGCCTCGGCATTTATGTACTCGCTCATCATTACGGTCACGTCGGTCGTGCTGATCTTGGTGTGCTGCTCCATGTGCGCTTGGTACGTGGTTCGTGTCAACAACAAGATCTCGAACTTCTTCTATTACCTGTTCGTGTTCTCGATGGTCGTGCCCTTCCAGATGCTCATGTTCACGCTGTCCAATTTGGCGGACCGCATTGGCTTTAACACGCCGTTCAACATCTGCTTTATCTATCTGGGCTTTGGCGCGGGCCTGGCGGTCTTTATGTTCGCCGGCTTTGTAAAGAACATCCCGCTCGAGATCGAGGAGGCTGCCATGATTGACGGCTGCAACCCGGTCCAGGTGTTCTTTAAGATCGTCCTTCCCATCATGAAGCCCACCTATCTTTCGGTCGGCATTCTCGAGACCATGTGGGTCTGGAACGACTATCTGCTGCCCTACCTTACGCTCGACTCCACCAAGTACAAGACCATTCCTATCTTGATCCAGTACTTCCGCGGCGGCTATGGCCACGTCGAGCTCGGCCCCATGATGGCCTGCATCATGATGGTCGTTATCCCCATCGTCATCATGTACATCTTCTGCCAGAAGTACATCATCGACGGTGTGGTGGCAGGTGCCGTCAAGGGCTGATGCTGTAACTGTTTTGCAAGTTTCTGCGGCGCCCCTCAGCGTGGCGCCGCATATCGAAAGGTAAAGACATGGCCGAGATCGTTCTCAAACATGTTCAGAAGGTGTATCCCAACAACGAGTCCAAAAAGAAGGGCTTCTTTGGCAAAAAGAAGACCGTGGAGAAGAAGCACAACCTCAAGGTTACCGAGGA
>CAKUCJ010000031.1 GCA_934643435.1 uncultured Collinsella sp. | reverse complement strand
CGAGCTCGGCGGAATTGAGCGTGATGGCCTTCTCGCAGAGCACGTGCTTGCCGGCGGCCAGCGCGGCACGCAGATAGGTGATATGCGTGTTGTGCGGCGTGGTGATATAGACGGCGTCGATGTTCGGATCGGCATAGAGGTCCTCTACCGTGTCGTACACCTTCTCGACGCCATACTGCTCGGCAAAAGCCTGAGCCTTGGAAAGCGTACGGTTGGCAACGCCAGCGAGCTTGCGGCCGGCAAGGGCGAGGGACTGCGCCATCTGGTTGGCGATAACGCCGCAGCCAATCACGGCCCAACGGAGCTCGGGAGCCGTAAAGATATCGTTGGGGAACGGCTTGTCCTGAACCGAAGCGAACGCAGCCTTTGCGGCCGCCGCGGCATCGAGTGGAGCCTGTTTGGAATCTGCCATGAGTGCCTCCTGAGTCACTGGAAGTCTTTCATTTCTGACAGCTCTATATTCGCACAAATACGCGTGTATATGCGTACTTTTGCGCATATTACCGCCAAACGGTCATTATTCGACCGTAGACGGCGCATATACACGCACGTTCACGCAACCCTGCGCACTCAAATACGCACAAACGCGCAATATATAATCTTCCGAAGTTGCGGTGAAATAGTTCCTAAATGAAAGCCCTACACGGCGAAGCAGGAACTATTCCACCACAACTTAGCTGAAGACTGTCCCAAACGACTAGTCGTTTAAGAACACCCAACGACTAGTCATTTAAGTCTGTCCCCAATGACCGCCAAACAACGGCCACTCATTTAAGTCTGTCCCCAATGACTAGGTATAGAAAAAGGCCCGGGTGCCGTGGGGCATCCGGGCCTTTGCTAGCAACTTGATGTTGCGGGCAGCTTAGAACTTGTGGCCGCACTTCTTGCAGACGCGCAGCTTGTTCTTGCCGTCCTTCTCGTGACCGACGCGGGTAACCTTACCGCACTCGGGGCAGACGAGATTGACGTTGGAGGCGTCGATGGGAGCCTCCTGCGAAACGATGCCGCCCTGCTGGTTGGCAGCGTTGGGCTTGACGGCCTTCTTGACGACCGAAACGCCCTCGACAACGACCTTGTTCTCGGCGGGGAGAGCACGCAGGATAACGCCCTGCTTGCCGCGATCCTTACCAGAGAGAACCTGGACCTTATCGCCCTTCTTGATATACATATATCTCCCCTAACTACAGGGTCTCGGGAGCGAGCGAGACGATCTTCATGTACTTCTTGTCACGAAGCTCGCGAGCGACGGGCCCGAAGATACGGGTGCCGACGGGCGAACCATCGTTGTTGATGACGACGCAGGCGTTGTCATCAAAGCGAATGTAGGAGCCATCCTTGCGGCGGATCTCCTTAACGGTGCGAACGACGACGCAACGGACAACGTCCTTCTTCTTGACGTTGGCGCCAGGGGTAGCCTCCTGGACAGCACCGATGAACACATCGCCGATGCCTGCATAACGACGCTTGGAACCGCCAAGCACCTTGATGCAGCGAATCTTGCGAGCGCCGGAGTTGTCGGCGACGTTCAGCATGGTTTGCATCTGAATCATGGTAGATGTTCCTCCGAACTAAGAACCGAAGAGAGGTGCGCAGCCTTTATGCGGCCTGTGGTATGCAAGCCAGGCATACGCACATCTTCGGAAACGTACAAGTCGTAAGAGCGACTGCTTATTTAGCGCGCTCGACGACCTCGATGAGGCGCCAACGCTTCATCTTGGACATAGGACGGGTCTCCATAACGCGGACGGTGTCGCCCACGCCAGCCGTGCACTCCTCGTCATGAGCGTGCAGCTTCTTGGAGCTGGTCATCATCTTGCCGTACTTGGGGTGACGCTTGCGCTCGGTGATGGTGACGACGATGGTCTTGGCACCGGAGACGGAGGTAACGACACCCGTACGGACCTTACGCGTGTTACGCGAATCAGTCATGTTCTCTCCTTAGGTCCTACTCGGCGACAGCGGACTTCTCCGCTGCGATCTCGCGGGCGCGCTGCTCCGTGAGGACGCGAGCGATGTCCTTCTTCACGGTGTTGACGCGAGCGGTGTTGTCCAGCTGGCTGGTGGCCATCTGGAAACGAAGGTTAAAGAGCTCGGCGCGCATTTCCTTCAGCTTCTCAACGAGCTGAGCGTCCGAGAGCTCACGAATCTCTGCGGGCTTCATTAGTTCTCCTCCTTGGCGGCGGCGGCGTCCTCAGCAGCCCACTTGGCCTCGAGAGCGGCCTCCTCAGCCATCTCCTTCTCGATGCGCTGCTCAGCGTTCTTGGCAGCAACAATCTTGGTCTTGATGGGAAGCTTGTGCTGTGCAAGACGCAGAGCCTCGCGAGCGACCTCCTCGGGCACGCCCTTGACCTCGAACATGATGCGGCCGGGCTTGACGACGGCCACCCACTCCTCGGGGTTACCCTTACCAGAACCCATGCGAGTCTCGGCAGGCTTCTTGGTGATGGGCTTATCGGGGAAGATCGTGATGTAGACACGACCGCCACGCTTCATGTAGCGGGTCATGGCAATACGAGCGGCCTCGATCTGACGGTTGGTGATCCAATGGGCCTCGAGAGCCTGGATACCAAACTCGCCGAAATGCAGCTCGGTATTACCCTTGGCCTGGCCCTTCATGGAGCCACGCTGCACCTTGCGGTGAAGAATACGCTTAGGGGCAAGCACTACTGACCCCTCCTCTCGGAGTTACGACGACGAGGACGGGAAGAGCCCTCGAGTGCAGGGTTGGGAACAGGCTGGCCCGGGAGCTTCTCGCCCAGGTAGATCCAGACCTTCACGCCGCAAGCGCCCATGGTGGTGCTGGCGACAGCCGTGCCGTAGTCGATCTTGGCACGAAGGGTGTGCAGAGGCACGCGACCCTCACGGTACCACTCACGACGGCCCATCTCGGCACCGCCGAGACGACCGGAGCACTGGATACGGATGCCCTTAGCGCCGGCCTTGCGGGCAGACTGGACAGCCTTGCGCATAGCGCGACGGAAGGCAACGCGGCCCTCGAGCTGCTCGGCAATGGACTGAGCAACGAGGTTGGCGTCGAGCTCGGGGCGCTTGATCTCGACAACGTCGACGGAGAGCTGGCCCTTGGAGACGCCAGCGACCTTCTCGAGCTCGGTGCGGAGGGTATCGATCTCGGCACCCTTCTTACCGATGACAACGCCGGGGCGAGCGGTGAGGATGATGACCTTCACCTTGTCGCCAGCGCGCTCGATCTCGACGCGGGAGACAGCTGCGCGGGAAAGACGCTTCTCGAGGTACTTGCGGATCTCGAGATCGTTACCGAGGGTCTTAGCGTAATCCTTCTCTGCGAACCAGCGGGAGCGCCAGTTCTCGGTGATGCCAAGACGGAAGCCGGTGGGGTAGACTTTCTGACCCATACAGCTTTACGCCTCCTTTCGAGGAGCAACGACGACGGTGATGTGGGAAGTACGCTTCAGAATGCGAGAAGCGGAACCCTTGGCGCGGGGACGGATGCGCTTAAGCGTCGGACCCTCGTCAACATAGGCAGCGGCGACAACCAGGTTGTCGGCACGCAGACCGTTGTTGTTCTCGGCGTTCGCAACGGCGGAACGGAGAACCTTCTCGACATCCACGGCGACGGCGCGGTCGCAGAAGTGGAGGATGTCGAAGGCCTGAGCGACAGGCTTGCGGCGGATCAGATCGACCACCAGGCGGGCCTTGCTGGGGGAAACACGCACGTACTTAGCGACGGCGCGAACCTCGGTGGCCTCAGTTTCAATAGACTTAGTTGCCATTTACGGTTAACCCCCTATTTGGCCTTGTGGCCACGGAACGTACGAGTCGGCGCGAACTCGCCGAGCTTGTGACCAACCATGGACTCGGTAACATACACGGGCACATGCTTGCGGCCGTCGTGGACGGCGATGGTGTGACCAACCATCTCGGGGAAGATGGTGGACGCGCGGGACCAGGTCTTCACGACGTCCTTCTTGCCAGCCTCGTTCATCGCGGTGATACGCGAGAGAAGGCGAGTCTCCACGAACGGGCCCTTTTTGAGACTTCTGCTCATAAGTGCTTTCTCCTAAAACTCGGTATCCGAAATTACTTCTTACGGCGACGAATGATGTGCTGGTTCGAGACCTTCTTCTTCTTGCGCGTACGAAGGCCCTTCGTCGGCTTACCCCAGGGGGTAACGGAGGGACGACCAGAGGTGTGGTTCTTGCCCTCGCCACCGCCGTGCGGGTGGTCGACAGGGTTCATGACGGTACCGCGGACGGTCGGGCGCACGTTCATGTGACGCTTACGGCCGGCCTTGCCGATGACGATGTTGGCGTGATCGGCGTTGCCGACCTCACCAACGGTGGCGCGGCAGGTAACGAGGATGCGGCGCATCTCGGAGGAAGGCATACGGACGATGGCGTACTTGCCCTCCTTACCCATCAGCTGGCAGGAGTTACCGGCGGAACGGGCGATAGCAGCGCCCTTGCCCGGCTGGAACTCGACGGCGTGGATGAGCGTACCGACGGGGATGTCGGCGAGGGGCAGAGCGTTGCCCGGCTTGATGTCGGCGTCAGAACCGGACATGATGGTCTGACCGACCTCGAGGCCCTTGGGGGCCAGGATGTAGCGCTTCTCA
This sequence comes from uncultured Collinsella sp., assembly GCA_934643435.1. Taxonomy (GTDB): domain Bacteria; phylum Actinomycetota; class Coriobacteriia; order Coriobacteriales; family Coriobacteriaceae; genus Collinsella. The sequence continues at coordinate 5,060 of CAKUCJ010000031.1, read as the reverse complement.
CCGTCAGCGTAGTGCAGCAGAGCGATGCGAGCGGAACGGTTCGGATCGTACTCGATCGTGGCAACCTTGGCGGGCACGCCGTCCTTGTTGCGCTTGAAGTCGATCACGCGGTAACGACGCTTCACGCCGCCGCCCTGGTGGCGGGTGGTGATGCGGCCGTTGTTGTTACGACCGGCCTTCTTGGGCAGGGGCTCGAGAAGAGACTTCTCGGGCTTGGTGCAGGTGATCTCGGAGAAATCGGAGATCGTCTGCCAACGCCTACCAGCGGAGGTCGGCTTAAGGTGCTTTACAGCCATTACAATCCCTTTCAATAGGAATCCGTTAGCCATCGCAGACAGGGATTCGAGGTTCTGCCTCGGGTGCGATGACACCGGACGTATACACGGTTCCGGGCGTGTCCATTTAATACGCCCAAAACCTTGAGCTCTCGCCTCCCCTATTTGGGAGGCATGAGCTCACTCAACAGCAGCGAGTCTTAGGCCTGGTTGCCAAAGACCTCGATGGTGTCGCCCTCGGCCAGCGTGACGATGGCCTTCTTCCAAGAACGGGTCTTGCCGGCGACATAGCGCACGCGCTTGGTCTTGGGCTTGACCGTCAGGGTGTTCACGCGAACGACCTTGACGCCGAAGATCTCCTCGACAGCGTCCTTGATCTGATACTTGTTAGCATCCTTGGCGACCTCGAACGTGTACTTGTTCAGCTCCATGCCGGAGAAGGAACGCTCGGACACGATCGGACGGATGATGATCTCGTGGGCGGTCATTTATGCAAGCACCTCCCCGAAGTGAGCGGCGATGTCGGCGGGCATCAGCACAGCGTTGTTGTTGACGAGATCGTAGGTGTTGGCCTCGTCGGCGGTGATGATGAACGTCTTGGGAATGTTGCGGAACGACAGGTAGGCGTTGACGTCCTCATCGCGAACGATGATGGTCAGACGCTTGCCCTCAAGGCCGAGAGCCTTGAGCATGGCGACGGCAGCCTTGGTGGAAGGCTTCTCGAAGCCGTAGTCGTCGACGAGCACGAGCTCGCCATCGGCCAGCTTGGCGGACAGCGCGGAGCGCATAGCCAGCTTGACCTCCTTGTTGTTCATACGCTTAGCGTAGGAACGGGGCTTGGGGGCGAAGACAACGCCACCGTGACGCCACTGGGCAGCACGGATGGAACCCTGGCGGGCACGGCCGGTGCCCTTCTGACGCCAAGGCTTCTTGCCGCCACCGGAAACCTCAGAGCGACCCTTAGCAGACTGGGTGCCCTGACGCCAAGAGGCCATCTGGCACTTGACGATGTGGTGCATAACGTGGATGTTCGGCTCGATGCCGTACACCTCAGCGGCGAGCTCGGCCTCGGCGACCTTCTTGCCCTCGCTGTTCTTTACTTCAAACTTTGCCATTTAAGTGTTCTCCTTGGTATGACGCTGGGCTAAATGGGCTGGGCCCTTAGGCCATACGGATGGCGACGAGACCATTCTTGGCACCCGGGACAGCGCCCTTGACCAAGATGAGGTTCTGCTCGGCATCGATGCGGACAACGGAAAGGTTCTTGACGGTAACGCGCTCGTTACCCATGTGACCGGCCATCTTGACGCCCTTGAGGACGCGCGCAGGATAGGCGCACTGACCGATAGAACCGGGGTGACGCTGGAAGTGAGAACCATGCGTCATAGGACCGCGGCGCTGACCCCAGCGCTTGATGCGACCCTGGAAGCCCTTACCCTTGGAGGTACCGATGACGTCGACCTTCTCGACATCAGCGAAATCAGCGACGGTGACGACCTCGCCGACCTTGTGCTCCTCGCCGTTCTCGACGCGGACCTCACGAAGGAAGCGGACAGGCTCGACGCCAGCCTTGGCGAAGTGACCAGCCATGGGCTTGTTCACGTTCTTGGCCTTGATGTCGCCGAAACCGATCTGGACGGCGTCATAGCCGTCGGTTGCCTGAGTTTTAACCTGCGAGACAGCGCAGGGGCCAGCCTGGATGACCGTGACGGGAACGACGTTGTCGTTCTCGTCCCAAACCTGGGTCATGCCAATCTTGCGGCCGAGAATCATGCTGATCAAGATATGATCCCAACTCTCGCGTGGTCTTGGGACAATGCGTACACCACCGAGCGTACGCCCCTAGAGGACCACTACTTACACGACGTGCTCCCCAGCCTTGTATTGCGTCCGGACTACCTGACAACCCTATTAAGCAGGCATTTTGTCCAGCCAGAATACTCCCCTGGTTACACACAGCTGTTTAGTATACACGGCTGCGGGCGTATCCATCGAGATTCATATTTCACTCACATTGTTTACGCAGGTAAAGTGCGTGGCACGTTCCCAGTGTGCGGCGGAGGGGGCGGGCCCGAGACATATTAAGGTTGCTGCTCTACAGTCCTGCTCACGACGGAGAGCACATTAAGTGCTCTCCTGTTCGTGCGGAACTCGCGACAACCTTAATATGTCTCAGGCCCGCCCCCTCCGCCGCACACTGGGAACGCCACGTTGATGTCTGCTTAACTCTGCTCGTTCAGGCTAATGACTTTGTTGAGGGTCCACTATTTGCTGGAGGGTGAACTTGCATTGGAGCGGTTCGTCTTCTGCTTGTGACTCCGCCTCGTCGAAATCGAAAATCATGATGGCGCAGTTGGGGAGCTTGGTTGGGAGTTTGAAATCTGCTGGGGCAGCGGTTTTTATGAATTGGCGGCTGGCGCTGCCGTGGCTTACTGCTAGGAGGGTTTCGACGTTCTCGGCGCTTATGAGATTGGTGAGGGTGGCTACCATGCGTTCTTGCAGGGCTTGGCTTCCCTCTCCTCCGAAGGGGACTAAGTCCTCGCCTGGATCCCAGACGTCGGTGGGTAGCGCGTCGTGGGGGCCTTCTTCGAAGGTGCCGTAGCTGCGTTCGATGATGCCTTCGCAGGGCTCGACTGCTGCATCCGGGCCGAGGAGTTCGGTTGCGACGAGACTTGCCGTGTCCATGGCTCGGCCTAAGGGCGAAGAGACCACTTTGTCGGGAACGACGCCGTGGTCCTTGAGCCATGCGGCTGCCATTCCCGCTTGCTTGCGGCCCAGGTCGGTTAACGGAGAATCGCAGCGGCCCTGGACCAGCTTTTTGACGTTGAATTCTGTCTGACCGTGGCGGAGTAGATATAGACGCTTCATGCTCTCCCCTTCTGTATAACTTGTTTTATCGGCTCGGCCCTACTCGTGGGTATGGCCGACATAGTCTTCGTCGATCGTGATCTTGGCAATCGACTTGGGATATTCGGATTCGACACGTTTCGCCAACGCGCGCTTTAGGTCCTCTGCGCTCATCGCCAAATCCGAGGGTCGCACGCAGTCAAAGATCACGTTGGTGTGCGTAGGACCCGGCACACAGCGTAGGTCGTGAACCGAAAGGCGGCTATCAATCTCCTGGGCCATGGCGTGAATGCGTAAGCGCATGCTCGCCACTTTGGGGTCGTCGGTCACGATGGGGTCGTAATGGAGCGTGACAATCATGCCGTCTTCGTTCCTAAACGACTGCTCGATGTTATCGAGCGTGTCGTGACTTTCCAGCGGGCTGGCCTCGGCTGCCATCTCGGCGTGAGCGCTTGCGAACTTCCTGCCCGGGCCGTAGTCGTGAACCATCAGGTCGTGGACGCCCAAAACGCCGGGGTAGCTCATGATCTTGTCTCGAATGTGCTTGACCAGCTTAGGATCGGGCGCCTGGCCCAAAAGCGGGCTCACCGTATCCTGGATGAGTTCAAAACCACTCCAGCCAATATAGGCGCCAACGGCGAGTCCGACCCAGGCATCGAGGTTGATGCCTGTCACCTGCGAAACAATTGCGCACGCTAACACGGCGCCCGTGGCAAGGACATCATTCTTGGAATCCTGCGCGGTCGCATGCAGCGTCTCGGACTCAATGCGATCGCCGAGCTTTTGGTTGAGGGCCGCCATCCAGAGCTTAACGACCATCGACAGCACCAAGACCGCCACCATGGCAAGCGAGAACTCGACAGGCTCGGGGCGGACGATGCGCTCCACCGAGGACTTCACCAGCTCAAGGCCGATGAGCAGCACAAGCGCCGCCACGACCAGGCCGGAAAGATACTCGTAGCGACCGTGACCGTAGGGGTGCTCGGGGTCGGCCGGCTTGCTCGCCAGCTTAAAGCCCAGGACGCTCACGATATTCGAGCTGGCATCGGACAGGTTGTTCATAGCGTCCGCCACGATCGAGACCGATCCCGACACCACGCCGATGGCACCCTTTGCAGCGCATAATGCCACATTGGCGAGAATACACACCACACCCGTCAACGTTCCCACGCGCGCACGGTCGCCCTGCGCACGACGAACGATCCACTCGACCATCTTCATCAGCCCCCACGGTACTACCTATATATATCTATTGCTCAAACGGATTGTAGTGTAGCCACTTTGTCCTCCAGATACAAAAAGGCCGCAACCCACAGGGGCTGCAGCCTTGAAATGCGAAACGCGGGACTGTCCCTTTATCGCGTCGATTTATGCGCTTGCTTCGGCCACGTTCTTTGAGGCTTCGGACGAAATGGCTCCGTCCTCCGTCGTCTGCTCCTTCGTCGACACCACGCCAAAGCAGTAGCTCAGCGCCGCAGACACCGCAAATGCCACACCGCCGGCGGCGCAGCACCACAGCAGGTTCGAGATACCGCCCGTGGCAAAGCCAATGACCATGAGGACATTCGTCATGCCGATGGTATAGGCCGTAACGTGGCCCACGGCCGCAACAAGGCCTCCGACGGCGCCGCCAATGGCCATGCACGTCAGGCACCTGCCATATTTAAAGCCGCAACCGTACAGCGCCGGCTCGCTTACGCCGCCAAGAACACCCGAGATTGAATAGCCCAGCATGAGCGCCTTCTCGTCCTTATCCGCAACGCGGAGCGACGCGCCAAAGGGCATGCCCCAAACGGCAAACGTTGCCATCGTCGCGGCGATCAGGATGCACGAATCCGTTCCCACACTCATAAACTGCGCATAGGCGAGCGATAGGACAACGTTGCTGACGCCCGCGATCTTAAGAAACTCCCAGCCCGCGGCGAGTCCCATGAGCGT
>CAKUCJ010000030.1 GCA_934643435.1 uncultured Collinsella sp. | reverse complement strand
CGGCCCAGCATCCCCAGAAATCCGCCCCGTATCAGCAGCCAACCCAACAGCCTCACCAAACGAAAGCAAATCAAACGAGAACGGGACGACATAAGAGCCAGTACGCTTCGCCATAACCAAAGTCTCCAATTACAGAAAAAGAGGCCCATCAAATAGAATGAACCCCTCGCGTTCAAAAATATCAGCCACTACCCGCTTGCAGCAGAATCAAGGCATCAGCCATGTGGCCCTATCAGGCAGACAGCGGACGCCCCCGTAACCGCACTAGGAGCGGCCCGACGCTTTGCTCGCCGCAAGTTCCGCACGCAAAGGACAGCACTTAATGTGCTGTCCGTCTTGCGCAGGACTGTTCGCAGCGGAGAGTAAAGCGTCGGGACGCGCCCCTCAGTAAGGCCTACGAGAAGTCAGCAACCTGAGCAGTCAACGCCGCCAGGATCTCCTTGAGCTCAGCTGCACGGTCCCTCTTCTTCTGGACCACCGCGGGCGCGGCCTTAGCCACAAAGCCCTCGTTGGCCAGCGTCTTCTCGCAGCCGGCGAGCTCCTTCTGGGCCGCGGCGATCTCCTTCTCCAGGCGCGCCTTCTCGGCCGAAAGGTCGACCTTGCCCTCGAGCACCACAAAGACCTCAACGCCGCTGTCGACCACGGCAATGCTCGCAGCCGGCTTCTCAACGTCCACACCCATGACCAGCGAGGCGGTGTTTGCCAGCGGCTCAATCGTGGAGCGCAGGCTCTCGAGCTTCTCAATGTCCTCGGCACCGGCACGCACGACCACGTCGAGCTCGGCCTTGGGGCTCAAGCGATAACGCGAACGCGTGGCACGAGCGGCCGAAACGACGGTGCGGCACAGCTCAAACGCGCGCTCGGCAGGCTCGTCGACGTACTTGGCGTAGTCGGCGGGCTCCGGCCACTTGGCGATCATCAGGGCCTCGGCGCGGTCCACGTTGCCCTCGGCGTCCAGGTCGAGCACGCTCGCCGGCATGTTGTCCCAGATCTCCTCGGTCACGAACGGCATGAGCGGGTGCATCAGGCGAATGGAGGTGTCGAGCACAAAGATCAGGTTGCGCTGAGCCTGCAGACGACCCTCGCCCTTCAGGCGGGCCTTGGTGACCTCAACGTACCAGTCGCAGACCTCGTTCCAGAAGAACTGCTGCACGCTGCGGGCCATGTCGCCAAAGGTGTAGTTCTCAATACCCTCGGTGACCATCTTCACGGCCTTGGCCAGGCGGCTGAACATCCAAGCGTCGGCCGGCGTCTCCACGACGGGCTCGCCGGGCGTGTAGCCCTCCATGTTCATGAGCAGGAAGCGGCTGGCGTTCCAGATCTTGGTAACAAAGCTCTTGGCCTGGTCGGTGCGCGGGCTGTCGATGAGCTTCTTGGTCTTCTTGTCGATGTTCGCGTCGAACTTAACGTCCTGGTTGTTGGTGCACAGCGTCAGCAGGTTGTAGCGCATGGCGTCGGCGCCGTACATACCAATGAGGTCCATGGGGTCAACGCCGTTGCCCTTGGACTTGGACATGCGGCTGCCGTCCTTGGCCAGGATCGTCGGGTAGATGACGACGTCCTTAAACGGCACCTCGTCCAGGAAGTACAGCGAGCTCATGACCATGCGGGCGACCCACAGCGCGATGATGTCGCGCGCGGTGACGAGCGCCGTCGTGGGGTGATGGCCCTCGAGCAGCTCCGGCTTTTGCGGCCAGCCCTGCGTGGCGAAGGTCCACAGCTGCGAGCTAAACCAGGTGTCCAGGACGTTCTCGTCCTGATGGACGTGGTGGCCGCCGCACTTGGGGCACACATCGGTGTCCTCGGTAAGCGCGTCCTCCCAGCCGCAGTCCTCGCAGTAGAACACGGGGATGCGATGGCCCCACCACAGCTGACGGCTGATGCACCAGTCCTTGAGGTTCTCCATCCAGGTGGTGTAGGTCTGCGTCCAGCGCGCGGGGTGGAAGGTGACCTTGCCGGAGTTGACGGCGTCGAGCGCCGGCCCCTTGAGCTTGTCGACAGCGACAAACCACTGCTCGGACAGCCACGGCTCAAGGGCAGAGTCGCAACGGTAGCAGTGCATGACGGAGTGGTCGTGGTCCTCGACGTGGTCGAGCAGGTCATGCTCCTCAAACCACTTGATGACGGCCTCGCGGCACTCGTCGCGCGTCATGCCGGTGAACTCGCCGTAGCCCTCGACGACCACCGCGTGCTCGTCAAAGATGTTGATCTGCGGCAGGTCGTGGGCCTGACCCATGGCGTAGTCGTTGGGGTCGTGGGCCGGGGTGACCTTAACGAAGCCGGAACCGAAGTTGGCGTCGACGTGCCAATCCTCAAAGATGGGAATCTCGCGGTTGACGATCGGCAGCATGACGGTCTTGCCCACGAAGGCGGCCTTCTCGGGATCCTTCGGAGAGACGGCAACGCCCGTGTCGCCGAGCATGGTCTCGGGGCGCGTGGTGGCGACGACGATGTAGTCCTGGCCGTTGACCGGCTCGGTCAGCGGGTAGCGCAGGTGCCACAGGTGGCCCTTCTCGTCCTTGTACTCGGCCTCGTCGTCCGAGATGGCGGTGGTGCAGTTGGGGCACCAGTTGACGATGCGCTTGCCGCGGTAGATCAGGCCGTCGTGGTACCAGTCGCAGAAGACCTTACGCACGGCCTGCGCGTAGTCCTCGTCCATGGTAAAGCGCTCGTTGTCGAAGTCGACGGAGCAGCCCATGCGCTTGATCTGCTCGACGATGATGCCGCCGTACTCGTGGGTCCAGTCCCAGCAGGCGTCGACGAACTTGTCGCGGCCAATCTCCAGGCGGCTGATACCCTCGCTCTTGAGCTTCTTGTCGACCTTGGTCTGCGTGGCGATACCGGCGTGATCGGTACCGAGCACCCAGCGCGTGGACTTGCCGCGCATGCGGGCCATACGGATGATGGCGTCCTGGATGGAGTCGTCGGTGGCGTGGCCCATGTGGAGCTTGCCGGTCACGTTGGGAGGCGGAATGGTGACGGTGCAGTCGCCCACGCCCTCGCGGCGCTTATAATAGCCGCCGTCGAGCCACTTCTGCAGGATCGCCGGCTCGTTGGTCGACGGATCGTAGTTCTTGGGCATTTCTTCCATATATCTCTCCCTTGCCCATCGGGGAGGAATGTAGGCCCGATTTTCGCTCGGTCAGGTCCTGGGCTCGCTCGAAGACCACATTAAGTGGTCTTCGGCTCGTGCGGAATCTACGAAAATCGGGCCTACATTCCTCCCCTTAGGTATTGATTACTTCAGTCTGAATTGACTTCGCTGAGACTTTAAACAAACACACAGAATAACACAGGTAGTTGGGGTTATTGCGTATCTATAAAATAGCCTCCGACCGCGGATGGTCGGAGGCTATTTGCAAACACATTTTTGGCTGGTTTAGCCGTAGATGCGGTGGGGCTGCTCTTCGCCCTTTACGGAGGCTTCGGTTACGACGACCTTGGCTACGCCTTCCTCGCTGGGGAGGTCGAACATCGTCTGCTGTAGCACGTCCTCGCAGATGGAGCGCAGGCCGCGGGCGCCGGTCTTGCGGGCGAGCGCCATACGGGCGATCTCGTGCAGGGCCGCGTCCTCAAACTCAAGGTCGACGTCCTCGAGCTGGAACATCTTGCGGTACTGACGCACCACGGCGTTCTTGGGCTCGGTCAGGATCGACACCAGGTCGTCCTCGTCGAGCGCCTGCGTCTGGGTGACGACGGGCGTACGACCCACAAACTCAGGGATCATGCCAAAGGCGTTGAGGTCCTGCGGGAGCACCTGACGCAGCAGGTCGTTCTCGTCGACCGAGGTGGGGCCGGCGATCTCGGAGTTAAAGCCCACGCCCTTGTTTCCCACGCGATCGGCGATGATCTTGTCCAGACCCACGAAGGCACCACCGCAGATGAACAGGATGTTGGTCGTGTCGATCTGCAGCAGCTCCTGCTGGGGATGCTTGCGGCCGCCGGTGGGCGGAACGCTTGCCACCGTGCCCTCAAGAATCTTAAGCAGTGCCTGCTGAACGCCCTCGCCCGAAACATCACGGGTGATGGAGAGGTTCTCGGCCTTGCGGGCGATCTTGTCGATCTCGTCAACATAGATGATGCCCACCTGCGCGCGCTCAATGTCGCCATCGGCGGCATTAATGAGCTTGAGCAGGATGTTCTCCACGTCCTCGCCCACGTAGCCGGCCTCGGTGAGCGCGGTGGCGTCGGCGATGGCAAACGGCACCTCGAGGATGCGCGCGAGCGTCTGGGCCAGCAGCGTCTTGCCGGTGCCGGTGGGACCGAGCAACAGGATGTTGGACTTGGCGAGCTCCACCTCGTCCATATCGTCGTCAAACTGCGAGCCCATGCCGTCGCCAAAGGCAGACACCGCGGCGCCGCCCTCGATCACGCGGCGGTAGTGGTTGTACACGGCCACCGACATAGCGCGCTTGGCGTCTTCCTGGCCCATGACATAGGCAGAAAGCTCGTCATAGATCTCGTGCGGCGTCGGCACGTGCGTAATGACCTGACGGTCGTCCTCGAGCTCAAAGCCCTCGGCCTCGGGGTCAACGGCGGGCTGAGACGCAGCCTGACCATGGTCGTTGAGGAAACCCGGCAGCTTGCCGTTACGGGCAGCGTCCATAAAGTCCGAAGCCAGCGACTCCTCCAGGATCTCGGAGCAGGCGGCAACGCACTCGTCGCAGATAAAGATGTTGGTCGGGCCCTTCACGAGGCGACGGACCTGGCCCTGCTCTTTTCCGCAGAAGGAGCAGCGGATGGGGTTGCCGTTCTCGTCAAAGTTGTCCTGCATGTTACCTGCCATCCTAGGCGTCCTTCGCGGCGAGATCGCGCGAGGTGACGATACGGTCGATCAGGCCGTAGTCGAGGGCCTCGGCAGCGGTCAGGTAGTTGTCGCGCTCGGTATCGGCCTGGACCTTCTCGATCGGCTGGCCCGAGGCGTCGGACAGGATCTGGTTGAGCTCGCGACGGGTCTTCTTAATCTCCTCGGCCACGATCTCGATCTCGGTCTGCTGGCCCTGGGCACCGCCGCTGGGCTGGTGAATCATGACCTTGGAATGCGGCAGGCAGAAGCGCTTGCCCTTAGCGCCGGCCGAGAGCAGCACGGCGGCCATGGACGCGGCCATGCCCACGCAGATGGTGGAGACCTGCGGCTTGATGAAGTTCATGGTGTCCAGAATCGCCAGGCCGGAGTAGACCTCGCCGCCGGGCGAATTGATGTAGAGCGAGATATCCTTCTCGGCATCCTGGCTCTCAAGATGCAGCAGCTGGGCAACGACCAGGTTGGCGCTGACGGAGTTGATCTCCTCGCCCAAGAAGATGATGCGGTCGTTGAGCAGGCGCGAATAGATATCGTAGCTGCGCTCGCCGCGCGGCGTCTGCTCGATAACGTATGGCACGAGGGCGGAATCGAACTTAGCGATCATACGCATCTCCATTTCTCTTACGGACCAATAGTGGTTCTAGACAAACGTACGGTGCCCGCATGCTATGCATTGGCTGGCACCGTACGAAGCAACCGGATTACCGGTGTATAACTTTACCCCATCACGGGCGCGTACATGCGCTCGCGGGAAAGGTGGCGAGAATTACTCGGCGTCCTTGGCGGTCTCGTCGACCTCGGTCACCTTGGCGTTCTCGACCAGGTGGTCGACGGCCTTGGAGCGACGGATGGACTCGCGGACGGCAGGCATGCGGCCATCGGCGATGAACTCGGCCTTGGAAGCCTCGACGTCCTTGACGCCGGCCTTCTCGAACTCGGCGTTGATGTCGTCCTCGGTGACCTCGATCTTGAGCTCACGGGCGAGGGCGTCGAGCGCCAGGGACTCACGGGCAACGTCGTTGGCCTGCTTGTGCAGGTCGCCGATGAACTGCTCCATGGTCAGGCCAGAAGCGGGCAGCCAGGTGTCCAGCGTCATGCCGCGGGCAGCGAGGTTGGACAGGAAGTTCTGGCCAAGCTCCTCAAAGACGGACTGCTCGTAGTCGGCGTCCATCTCGTCGAGCTGCAGGCGCTCAGCGAGAGCGGAGACGCAACGGTTCTCCTTCTCGGCCGGGAGGCGGGAAGCCTTATCCTGCTCGATCTCGAGCTTGATGGCGTCGCGCATAGCGTCGATGCTGTCGAAGCCGAAGTCGGACTTGACGAGCTCGTCGGTGAGCTCGGGGGTGTTGCGGACCTTGATGCCCTTGACGGTGACCTCGACGGTGTGGGTCTCGGCCTCCTCGCCCTCCTCGACCTCGTCGGTCCAGGTGACGGTCTTGACGTCGTCAACGTTGGCGCCGATCAGGGCCTCGTTGAACTCGGCGGGGTTGCTGTCGCTACCGGCGATGAGCATGCGGCCCTCAGCGGCGAAGTTGTCGGCGTTCTCGACGGCCTTGAGGTCGACGGTGACGTAGTCCTCGGCCTCGACGGCGCGACCCTCAACGTCCTCGAAGGTGGCACGGTAGTTGAGGAGCATCTCGACCTGGTTGTTGATCTCGGACTCGGTGACCTCCGCGGGAGGCATCTCGATCTCGACGGCGTCGAAGGAGGAGAGCTCAGCGGCGGGACGCAGGGAGAACTCGACGGTGTAGGTGTAGTCCTCGTGATCCTTGGCGAGGTCGAGCTCCTTGTAGTCACCGCTCTTGGTGGGGACGATGTCCAGCTCGTTGAGGACGGCGGGCTCGTTGGCGGCGATCAGGTCGTTGGTGGCCTGAGCGAGGGTAGCCTCGGCGCCCAGGGCGGAATCGATGACCGGACGGGGAGCCTTACCGGCACGGAAGCCCGGGAAGCGGTACTTCTTGGCGGTGTCCTTGTAGGCCTTCTTGATCGCGGCGTCGACGTCGGCGGCCGGGATGGTGACCGTAGCGGTGAGCTTGGCGTCCTTGACGTCAGAAGCGGTGATGTTCAACACGTTCCTCCTCATACTGCCCAGCTTATCTGAGGTGCTGGTACCTTTATGCAACAAGCGTCGCGAGGGCATAAGCCGACGCGGGTGCGTTGGTGCGGGCGAAAGGACTCGAACCTTCACGGGAATCCCACCAGAACCTAAATCTGGCGCGTCTACCAATTCCGCCACGCCCGCATGAGCGCACAGACTAGGAATGATAGCAGATACGAACGACAAGCGCACGCACACGTTTTGCAGGCTCACGACCTCACCACGAGTGAATGGCACGAGCAAGGGAAAGCGCGTCCCATTTTGAACCGATATTCCGGGTCGCGCTTTCCGCGAAGGGCTTCAAAAGGAAACTGCACCCCAGATTTCGGCTGAAAAGTGGGATGCAGTTTCCGGACGGGAAGCGAGCGAGCTCGCCTACTCCCCTAGCAGCGCTTTCTCGGGCGTGATCGGCAGCGAGCGCACCTGGTGGCCGGTAGCGTGTGCGACGGCCGAAGCCACGGCGGCGAGCGGCGTGTTGATGACGACCTCGCCGATCGACTTGGCGCCAAACGGGCCCGTCGGCTCGTAACTCGGTTCAAAGGCCACGCGGATGCTGCCGATATCCAGGCGCGTGGGCAGCTTGTAGCTCATAAAGTTGCCGGTACGTAGGCGGCCTCGGTCGTCATGCTCAACAATCTCGTAGAGCGCATGGCCGATACCCTGGGCAATGCCGCCCTCGGCCTGGACGCGTGCGAGCGCCTCGTTGATGACGGTGCCACAGTCCACAGCCGCGGCGTAGTCCACCACGGTCACCTTGCCGGTGGCCTTGTCGACCTCGACCTCGGCAATGCCGGCCATAAACGGCGGAGGCGAAACGGGCAGGCAGGCAGAGGCGTGCGAGGTAAGCGCATCGCCGCCCGCGATGTTCTTGACGCACAGATTGGCAAAGTCGCGCAGCGTGAGATAGCGGCCACACTCGCGGGCGGCACGCTCATCGGACAGGCGCACGTACTGGCCGTCAAAGACCACGTCGGCGGCGCCCACGTCCCACATCTGGGCGGCCTTGGCGCAGATCTTCTCGCGCAGCTCGGTCGCGGCGTTCTTGGCGGCAAGGCCCGTCACGTAGGTACCGGAGCTCGCGTACGAGCCGGCGTCGAACGGCGACACATCGGTGTCCACGCCGCGCACCACGATCAGCGAGCTCTCCACGCCCAGCTCCTCGGCGGCAATCTGCGCCAGAATCGTATCGACGCCCATGCCGTTATCGGTAGCGCCGGTCGAAATCGTAATGAAGCCGTCCTCTTCCAGGCGCATGTCGATGCCGGCGATGTCCACGTTGGAAATACCCGAGCCCTGCATGGTGAGCGCGCAGCCCAGGGCGCGCACACGGTCGCCCAGGTCGACGGCCAGTGGCTTGTCGCGCCAGCCGATCATGTCCATCGCGCGCAGCAGGCAGCGATCGAGCGCGCAGGCGTTGAGTTTCTCGTTGTAGTACTGCGGCATGATCTCGCCCTCGCGCACCATGTTCTTGAGGCGCAGGTCGGCGGGGTCCATATGCAGCATGTCGGCGAGCTCGTTGACGGCGCTCTCCACGGCAAACTGGCCCTGGGTGGCACCGTAGCCGCGATACGCGCCGCCGCGGTTGGTGTTGGTGTAGACGGCGTCCCACCTAAAGCGGCTCGCCTTCACATGGTTGTAGATCGGCAGGCTCTTGTGGCCCGAAAGGCCGATCGTCGTGGTGGTGTGCTCGCCGTACGCTCCGGCGTTGGACAGCGTATGCAGGTCGATGGCCGTGATGGTGCCGTCGTTCATGGCACCCATCTTGACGGTCATCTGCATCTGGTGGCGCGAGTTACCCGCGGTGATGGTCTCCTCGCGGGTGTAGCAGCAGTAGCTCGGACGGCCGGTCTGCTGGGTGACGAACGCCACGAAGATCTCGCAGCAGCCCGACTGCTTGGAGCCAAAGCCACCGCCGATGCGCGGCTTGATAACCTGCACCTGCGACTGCGGAATGTCGAGCGACTGCGCGATCATGCGACGCACGTGGAAGGGTACCTGCGTGGAGGTGGTCACCGAGATGCGGCCGAACGCGTCGGTCGTCGCGAAGGCGCGGAAGGTCTCCATGGGCGCGGTCTGCGTGGCCTGGCTGGTGTAGGTGCGCTCAAAGACGATGTCGCTCTGGGCGAATGCCTCATCCAGGTCGCCAAAGTCGCTGGTACCGCTGCACACCAGGTTGCGCGGGACGTCGCCGCCCTGCGGGAACATAAAGGTCACGTCGCCCTCGGGGTGGACCACGATGTCGTTATCGAGTGCCTGCGTAAAGTCGAGCAACGGCTCGAGCACCTCATAGTCGACCTTGATGAGCTTGAGCGCCTTGTCGGCGGCCTCCTCGGTCTCGGCGGCGACGATCGCCACCTCCTCGTTTTGGTAGCGCACGAGGTTCTCGAGGATTAGGCGGTCGTAGGGCGAGGGCTGCGGATAGCTCTGGCCGGCGATGGTGAAGCGGCGCTGGGGCACGTCCTCGTAGGTGTAGACGCCCACGACACCGGGCACCTTGAGGGCACGCGACGTGTCGATGGAGCGGATCTTGGCGCGGGCATAGGGGCTGCGCTTGAGCTTGACGATGAGGGCACCGGCGGGCACCATGTCGCCCGTGTAGACGGGACGGCCCTCGAGCAGCGCCTTCGAGTCCTTCTTGGGCTGCTTGTGGGTGATCTGCTTGTAGGAGACGCCGTCGCAGCTCGTGTCGTTGACCGGCAGCTCGGGCATCTCAAAGCCCACCTGCACGCCGGACTCGTTGAGGAAGCGGACGATGGCGCGCAGCTGGCTCTCGTAGCCGCTGCAGCGACAGAGGTTGCCGGCAAGCTGACGCGAGAGCTCCTCGCGCGTGGCGA
>CAKUCJ010000029.1 GCA_934643435.1 uncultured Collinsella sp. | reverse complement strand
CGCTCGCGCACGCGCGTGGCGTGCGGCGTGCGTACGAGCACAAAGTTCGCCGCGGACGGCCACGCCTCCACCGGCAGGCCCGCGGCACCCATCGCGTGCAGGGAAGCCAGCTCGCGGTCGCGCTCGTTCGCAACCAGCGCCACCACGGGCGCATACGCATCGCGGGCACGCACGCAGGCAAGCGCCGCCGCCTGGCTCAACACGTTGACCGAGTAAATCTGGCGAATCGCCGCGAACACCTCGATAACCTCGGGCGCCGCGATCACGTAGCCAAGACGCGTGCCGGCGGCGCCAAACGCCTTGGACAGCGTGTGCAAAATCACCAGGCTGGGATGCTCGGCGATAAGTCCCTGCGCCGTGGTGGCCGCGCCAAACGAATCGTCGGCAAACTCAACGTAGGCCTCGTCGACCATCACCATGCCGGGGCAGGCGTCGCACAGCGCCGCGACAAAGTCGAGCGGAGCCACGTCACCCGTGGGATTGTTGGGCGAGGTCACGATGGCCAGGTCGCACTCCGGCGCCGCCGCAAGCACGGCGGCCTGGTCGAGCTCAAAGCTCGCCGGGTCGCGCCACACGTCGCGCACCTCGGTCTGGCACAGAGACGCAAAGAAGGCGTACTCGCTAAAGCACGGCGGGCAGTTGAGCAGGGTCCGCCCCGCGCCGCCAAACGCCAGCAGGTAGTTATAGAGCAGCTCATCGCCGCCGTTGCCCACGCAGATGTTCTCGCGTGTCACACCATGCCAGGCGGCGAGCTCGTCGCGCAGGTCATTGGACATGGGATCGGGATAGCGGTTGAGCGGCGTAGCGGCGAGCGCCGCATCGACCGCCTCGCGCACACCTGCCGGCACGGGATAGGTGTTCTCGTTGGCCGAAAGGTTGATGCGCGTGGGCGTAAAGTTGGAATCATAGGGCTCAATACCGGCCAAGCAAGGCTGGACGAGCTCCTTCATGCGAGGCGTCAACTCGGCCATGTTAGGCCTCCTCGCCGGCAGCGCCAGCGGCACCACCCGCAGCCGCCAGGTCCACGCCCTCGGCAACCGTCGCGGTCGTATCGCCCGGCCAGGCGACCTTGGTCAAGTCGGCCGCGGCCAGCGACTCAGCGCTCACGGAGTCCTCGCCCTGCTCCAGCACGCGACGGCGCAACGCGGCCGAAAGCGCGTGCGCCCACAGGCCCTCTGCCTCGGCCAGACGCTGCGTAGCGGGAGCGTCGGAAAGCAGGCCCTCGGGCGTATAGCAGATGACGCTCGAGCGCTTGACGAACTCCTCCACCGAAAGCGGGTTGGAGAACATGGCCGTACCGCCGGTCGGCAGCGTGTGGTTGGGGCCGGCAACGTAATCGCCGAGCGGCTCGGAGCTCCAGGCGCCCACAAAGATGGCGCCGGCGTTGCGAATGCCACCGAGCAGGCCCATCGCGTCCTTGCAGTGCAGCTCAAGGTGCTCGGGCGCCACGGTGTTCACGGCCTCGACAGCAGCGGCCATGTCGGCGGCCACCACGATGGTGCCCTCGTTATCGAGCGAGGCACGCGTGATCTCGGCGCGCGGCGACTGCGCGACCAGGATGTCGATGCCGACCTCGACCTCGCGCGCAAACTGCTCGTCGCAGGTCACCAGATAGCAGGCGGCCAGCGGATCGTGCTCGGCCTGAGCCATCAGGTCGGCTGCGACCACCATGGGCTTGGCCGTAGCGTCGGCCAGCACGCAGACCTCGGACGGGCCGGCGACCATGTCGATGCCCACGTCGCCCGACACGATCTGCTTGGCCGCGGCGACAAAGGCGTTGCCCGGGCCGGTGATCTTATCGACGCGCGGAATGGTCTCGGTGCCGTACGCCAGCGCGGCCACGGCCTGAGCGCCGCCCACCATATAGATCTCGTCCACTCCGCCGAGCTTTGCCGCGGCGAGCGTGTAGGGGCTGATAAGGCCGTCCTTTTGCGGAGGAGTCACCATGACCACGCGCTTAACGCCGGCCACCTTGGCCGGAATCGCATTCATGAGCACGGTTGAGGGATACTGCGCGCGGCCGCCCGGCACATAGATACCGGCTGCGGCGAGCGGGGTCACTTTGACGCCGAGCATCGTGCCGTCCGGGCGCGTGGTAAACCAGCTCTGCTCGACCTCGCGCTGGTGGAACTCGCGAATCTGGCGCGCGGCCTTCTCGAGCGCGGCGACAAAGGCCGGGTCGAGGCCTTCGAGCGCGGCATCGATCTGCTCCTGCGGAAGGCGGAAGCTCTGCAGCTCAACACCGTCAAAACGCTGGCAGTAATCGCGCACCGCGGCATCGCCGTTGGCGCGCACGTTGGCCACGATATCGCGGGCGGCGTCGACGATGTTTTGCGGCAGCACGCCCTTGCGGTTGAGCTGGTTGGTGACGAGGCGCTCGCCGGGAGCAAGTTTGATGGTCTTCATATCGGTATCCCCTATCAGTCGAGGTTGCGTTTAAAAAACGAGAGGCCGGGCAGTGGCGACAATCGACCCGCAGCCCGGACGTTGGGGCGCCCGTGCGCGCTCGCGCTATTGTGCCGAGCCCGCGACAGGCTCAAAATGCTTGTCTTTCACGGCGGCAGCCAGACGATCGGCCAGGTTACGAACGCGCGGATCCAAGCGCGCCGCACCCGGGTTGACGAAGAAGCGCGCCGTGCAATCCATGATGCGACCGGTGATGACCAGGTCGTTGTCGCGCAGGGTCGCACCCGTTGCGGTAATGTCCACGATGCGGTCGGTCATGCCGACGATGGGGCCCAGTTCAATATTGCCGTGCAGCGAGACGATATCGGCATTCACGCCGCGCTCGGCATACCAGGCGCTCGCGATGCGCGGATACTTGGTGGCCACGCGAAGCGACCCGCGGCGGGCATAGTTGCGCTCGGCCTGGCCGGCGCGCCATGCGGGCTCCGCCTCAATGAAGGTGCACAGGCCATAGCCCAGATCGACGAGCTGCAGCAGGTTGAGGTCGGCCTCGATGAGCGAGTCCCAGCCACAGATGCCGCAGTCAGCACCGCCGCAACCCACAAAGGCCGGCGCGTCGCTGGGACGCACGATGACAAACTCAATATCGCCGACCGCGCCCTCGCCCACACGCGTGTCGCGACCACGCACAATCAGGTGACGGCCGGGGTCGCGCAGCTCAGAGACATCCAAGCCCGCGGCCTCGAGCACGTCGAGCGTGTCGGCCTTGAGCGAACCCTTGGGCGCGGCGATACGCAGCGGGCCCTCGGCGCCACGTCCCACGGCGTGGTCGCCATCGGAGGCGGCGTCCTCGGCCGAGGTGCGTGCGGCCTCCAGGCGCTCGAGCGAAAAGGCAAAGCCCGCTGCCGGCACCTCGATGCCGTCGCCGAACGCGCCGGTAAAGATAGAGTCGTAGCGACCGCCCGAACCCACCGGATCGGGCAGTCCACCGGCATAGGCCTTAAAGACCAGGCCGGTGTAATAATCAAAGGAATTCATGATGGAGAAGTCGAAGGACAGCACCTGAGCATCCTCGGGAGCCAGGCCCTCAACCAGGGCTCGCAGCTCGCGCGTGAGCGGCGCGACGATACCGGCAGCTGCCAACAACGCATCCACGCGGTCGAGCACCTCGGCCCCGCCATGTAGGCGCGGCAGCTCGCTAATGGCAGCCTTCACAGCCTCGGGCTCGTTGCTTTCCGCCACG
Organism: uncultured Collinsella sp.; assembly: GCA_934643435.1. Taxonomy (GTDB): domain Bacteria; phylum Actinomycetota; class Coriobacteriia; order Coriobacteriales; family Coriobacteriaceae; genus Collinsella. The sequence goes on along the minus strand of CAKUCJ010000029.1, from coordinate 6,095 downwards.
CGGGCATCGAGGCCCACAAAGTCGTTGGCGTGCACGCAACGCAGCGCCTCGGCAGCCAGCTCACGATCCTCGCACGCCGCGAGCAGCTCCTTAAACGGACGCACGCTACCTGCGATAATGCGCGCATCGGGCAGTGCCAACTTGCGCACGGCCTCGGCGACCAACGAGACAATCTCGACATCGCCCGCGGTATCGCCCGCGCCGATGAGCTCAAAACCCAGCTGCGTAAACTGGCGCGAGCCACCGGCATTGCGCTGGCACTCGCGAACCACCGGCGCCTCGTAGCGCAGGCGCAGGGGCAGATCGGCCGCGCGCATGCGGGTCGAAACCAGGCGCACGATGGGCAGCGTATTATCGGGACGAACCACCAGCAGGCGACCATCGTCGTCAAAGAGCTTGAACGGCGTATCCGCGATGCGGCCACCCTCCTCGAGCGAACCCTTGTCCTCGAGCAGCGGCGTCTCAACCGGCAGGTAATGATGCTCCCTGAAACAGCCCTTCACCGTCAGCGCAATTTCCTCGCGCGCCTGAGCCTCCTCGGGCAGTATGTCCCGGAATCCCCACGGTGTGGCCGTCATCTGGTGAGCCTCCTCATGTTGTGCTTCATATAGAACAGAAGACCGGCATAGCTCCGCCGGTCTTCTGGGTACTTTAGCATACTAGAGTGCTTGCGGGGAGAATCGTCTCCCACGGCTCACAGCGTATTCATTTGGAAACATAGGGGGAGGCGCATCCCATTTCGAGCGGCCATTCCGGGACGCAGTTTCCGCTTGAGGCCTCAACCGGAAACGGCATCCCAGAATAGACGCCCAGAACGGGACACGCTTTCCGAAACCCATCCCATCGGGAAAATGCATCCCATTCCAGGCCCCAATTCCGGGACGTACTTTCCGCTGAGGCTTCTACCGGAAAGCGTGTCCCATTCTGAGCGCTAATTCCGGTACGCGCCTTCCCGACCAGCCCGTGGGACCGGCCGCGGCCCCACGCCTCAACGCAAAAAGGGCGCCCGCGCGAATGCGGACGCCCTTGTGTGGGGTCGAGATATCAACCAGCCAAGATATCCGAACCTGCGACCAGCTCTTAGTAGTCGAACTGGTGGTAGTAGCGGCGGTACTTGAGGTTGTGCTTGGTGACCAGCTCGTAGTTGCGCGCGAGGCGGTCGGTGGTCAGCGCCGACAGGATCCAGGGGGACACGATGACGCGGAAGTCGTCGTCCAGGCCCGGGATCGCGTACTCGGCGGTGTCGATGACGACGTAGTCCTCGTCGCCGGTCACGCCGCTGGTGAGGAAGGCGCGGACGCGCTCGTCCAGGGCGCGGCACTCGTCCTCGCCCATGAACAGGAACACCGGGACGCCGGGCTCGAGCAGCTCGAGCGTGCCGTGGAAGAAGTCGTGCGAGGTGATGTGGCGGATGCGCTTCCACTGCATCTCCTCGAGCAGGCACATGGAATAGAGGATGGTCTCGCCCCACAGCGCGCCCGAGCCGATGAACATGGTGTAGTCGGCCAGCGCGTACTTGCGGGCGAGCTCCTCGGCGCGGGGCTCGAAGCGCTTGCGGATGTCGAGCATGTCCTTCCAGACGTCTTTGGTCTGCTCGATGAACAGGTCGAACTTGGGGAAGCAGCCGCGGCGGTTGAGCAGGCGCAGGCCGAAGCAGTCGGCGAGGTAGTAGCCCTTCTCGCAGCCGCCGGCGCCGTGGTCGGAGGCCATCATGACGCAGTTCTCGGCGCCCACGGCCTGCCCGATCTTGCCCTCGGGGTTGGTCATGGCGTAGACGCGCACGCCCATCTCCCTCATCTTGCCGACGGCCTCGAGGACCTCGGGGGTGGTGCCGGACTCGGAGGCGGTCAGCACGACGGAGCGCTCGGTCATGCGCTTGTGGCCCATGACGTTCCACTCGGCGGCGTGGATCAGGTAGACCTCGAGGTCGCGGTCGCCGAACTTGTTCATGAGGTACTCGAGCTGCATGAACTCGTCCCAGGTGCCGCCGACGCCCATCAGGAAGACGGCGTCGTAGCCCTCCTCGTGCACGCGGTCGGCCAGGGCGGTCATCCTCTTGCCGGCCTCGTAGACGTTCCTGCCGTCCTCGAGGTAGCCCTCCTGGTCGAAGTGCATGATCTCGATCTTCTCGGTCTCCTTCATGTGTGTCCTCCCATCACATGTGCGCGATTCTATACATCGCGCTTCTTGCTGATACCAATTATAGCCATACGATTACGCTTTGTTTAATACCAATCCAAACTCACGAAGATTTGCGGCAAACGGTCGATTTCCCCGCCCGAGTGGTATTACAACGCCTTTAGTTGTCTAATTCGAGCACCGCAGCCAACGGACACTTCACAACTCAACACCTAAAAGCACGTTGCGCCAGACCCGCCCAAGCGTTTCCGGCGCAACCGCGCAGCCTCGTTATTCGGCTTCCATCTCCGCCGTCACACGGCGATACATCTCGATAACCTGAGTCGTCGCCTTGGACGGGTCCTGATAGTAGCGACCATCGCACGTCTCGGCCGAAGCATAGCCCGTATAGCCGTGACGCATGAGCGCCTCGAGGTCGGCGCGCATATCGCGCTCGCCGTCGCCCCAGGCAAGGTGCGTCGTGCCGCCGCCCACATCCACAAAATGGGTGTGGACAATCTTGTCGCCCAAAACCTCAAAATAGCTGTCGATCGTATCGCCGGCAACCTCCATGGCGCCGAAGTCGATGCAGGCCTTCAGGTTGGGGCGATCGACCGCCTCGAGGATGTGCGCCACGTCCTGTGCGGTGTTAACCAGCACGGACTCCGACGGCTGCAGCGCCTCGAGCGCGACGCGAATGCCGCGCGTATCGGCGTAGTCGCATACCGAGCGCAGCATGGCCACACTGCGAGCCCAGGCATCCTCAGCAGGCTCGTCCAGATAGGCCCAGCCGCTCGTCACCAAAATCTGCGGCGCACCCAGCTCGACGGCGACATCGATCACGTTCTTAAAGTAGGACAGGATGCGCTTCTGACCGGCCTCGCCACGCACCGCGACGTTCCACGGCTTGGGGTTGTTCTGCTCGGGGCAGACGCACACGATCTTGATGCCATACTGAGCGGCCAGGTCGCGAATCTTGTCCACCGAATCGTGCTCATGGCAATCCACATACAGGTGCATCGAGCCGGTCCACAGCTCGATATTGCGATAACCGGCCTCGCCGGCAGCCTTAAAGAACGTCTCGATGCTGTAATAACGATGGTTGATGTTCATGAGCGAAAGCTCGGGTACGGCCATAGCCCTCCCCTTTCGTACAAGCTTGGAAAAAACAGGGGGCCGCCGCACCTGCGACAAGCCCCCAAAGATCGACGCTACCGTTAGACGCGATGGAAGCGCGATGTAAACATATTAGGCAAGCACGCCAAAGTAAGCGCCGATGATACCCACGACCATGGTGCAGAGGATCAGGACCATCGGGTTGATCTTCTTGGAGAGCAGCCAATAGTAGAGCCAGAAGGCGGCCATGCCGAGCATGCCGGGCATGATGCCATCCAGGATGTCCTGGAGGGTCTGGGCGGAGTCGCCCTGGCCGATGGCGATGGGCATCGAGGCCCAGAACATGTCCTTGCTCATGGCGCCGACGACCATGACGCCGACGATGCCGACGCAAGCCATGATCTTTTGCATCAGGCCGGTCTTCTGAGCCTCGTCGAGGAAGCCGATACCCAGCTCATAACCCTTGATGGCGCCAAAGATACGGATCAGGAACGCCGGGATGTTGTAGATGAGCAGGAAGGCGATGGGACCAAAGGCGTTGCCGGCCTGGCACAGGCTGATGCCCACGGCAGCGGCGACGACGCGCAGGGTGGACAGGAAGAAGGAGTCACCCAGGCCGGAAAGCGGACCCATGAGGGCGGCCTTGATGTCGTTGACGCTCTCGGGCTCGACCTCACCGCGAGCAACCTTCTCCTCCATGGCCATCGCGATGCCGCCCACGAAGGGAGCGAGCTGCGGGGTGATGTTGAAGAATGCGCTGTGGCGATGCAGGGCCTCGGCGTAATCGTCGGGACGGCCAGCATAGATCTTCTTGAGCATGTTGGCGACCATCAGGCAGAAGGCGATGTTCATCTGCTTGTAGTAGGTCCAGGAGAACTCCATGCCCAGAGCGCCGGTGTTCAGAGAGCTCTTAATGAGGTCGGAGCGAGTAATCTGGTTCTCGGAATTAGAAGTCATCGTCCTCATCCCCTTCCACAGAAAGCTGGGGCTGGGCGCCACCGAGGCCCAGCAGGTCGAACTTGTCGATGCCGATGATGATTGCGATCAGAGCGACACCGAGGACGGGCACGTTGGCATAGGAGCACAGCAGGAAGCCCAGGAAGTAGAACGGCACGAGCTGCTTGGTAAGCACCAGACGGCCGAGCATTGCGAAGCCCATGGCAGGCAGGATGTTGGCTGCGACGCCAAAGCCATCGAGGACGAACGTCGGGATGAAGTCGAGCAGGCCCTGAACGGCGTCGGCACCCAGATAGAAGGAGACAGAGCACAGGAAGAAGGCAAGGGCGACGATCACGAGGCCGATGATCCAGTGCATGGCGTAGATGCCCTTGAGGTTGCCCTTGCTGGCAAAGACGTCGGCGCGGTCGACCAGAAGGGGCATACCGGCGTTGACGACGTTCTTGATGGCCAGGCACAGGGTGGCGATGGGCATCGCGAGCGCGATGGCGGCCTCGGTGCTCTGGCCCAGCTGAATAGCGAAGGCGCAGGCGAGCACGCCGCCAATCGTCTCATCGGGCGGCACGTAGGCGCCGATGGCGATGGAACCCATGAAGAGCAGCTCGAGGCTCGCGCCGATGGCGAGGCCGGACTGCAGGTCCCCGAGGACTATGCCCACGAGCGGGCACAGAACGATCGGACGGAACGCATAGAGCGTACCGAGCTGATAATCGAGCTTACCGAAGGCAGCGATAAGTCCGATGAGGATCGCTTGAACAAGCATTGTTCCTCCCTTTGATCCCTCTTGGATCTGCGCGGCGATTACCGACTTGTCAGCGCGCCCTTTTCCATGCCGACAATCGCTTACCCAGACCCAGCTTGTACCGGTGTGCTGTTAACACCTAAACCGGTACAAATGATTTCATACCAATTATATAGTCATGCAGAAACTATTTAATACCAATCGCTCAACGGGCAGGTATTCCCGGTGAACGGTAGGCGGGCTATCGGATAAAACGCTTAGCCGGCCCGCCCACGGATGGGGCGACGCTGTTCACGCCGCCCCGCGGTTCCTAATTAGAGGGCGCTTACAGCGTCGACCTTGGGGTCGTCCGCCAGAGCGCGAATCTCGACCTCGATGCCACGGCCGACGAGCTCGCGAATGTCCTCTTCCTCGGCGGCAGTCACAAAAATCTGACGGGAGATCTTGCGGGCATCGGGACGCTGCTCATCCTTGGACTTGGTGTTGCCCAGGTTGATGGAGGTGATCTGCGGACAGCCGTCGGCGAGCTGCTTGGCCTCGGCAATGCTGGCGACGCAGATGATCATCTTGTACTTATCGGTCACGCCGGAGTTGATGGCCTCGATGGCGTGCTCCATGTCCTTGATGACGAGCTTGGCATTGGCCGGTTTACCCATCTTGAGCGTGGTTTTCCAGACGGGATCGTTGGCGACCTTGTCGCCGACGCAGAAGATGCAGTCGGAGCCCAGGCCCTGAACCCAAGAGACGGCCACCTGGCCATGAAGCAGACGATGGTCTACGCGAAGCAATTGAATCATGATTGACCCCCAAAGGTCTCATGCCGGAAACCCGGCGCTGTTAATAGCAAGACGGTGACTAGAACTCTTCCTCGTCATCCGTATCGGTCAGCAGGTCGTTGACAAACTTGACGCGCGTGTCGTCGGCAGCGAGGATCTCGCGGATGACCTGGTCGGCGGGCGCCTCCTGATCCGAGAACAGCAGCTGGATCAACAGCGGCAGGTTCATGTTGGCGATCAGGTAGGTGTTCGGACGCGTCTGGACGATCTTGGTGAACTCGTTGTTGACGCTGCCGCCAAACAGGTCGGTGCACACGATCACGTCATCGGCAGGATCGAAGGTCGCCAGGAGCTTGGCGGCCTCCTCGGCGACATCGGTGCGACCG
>CAKUCJ010000028.1 GCA_934643435.1 uncultured Collinsella sp. | reverse complement strand
ATCTCGTCGGCGTGGCTGCCGATGACGACCACGACGCGGCTGCAGCCGGCCTTGATGGTGGCGTCGACGATCCACTGGACCATGGGCTTACCCAGGATCTTGTGCGAAACCTTGCAGTGGTTCGACTTCATGCGGGTGCCCTCGCCGGCGGCGAGGATAATTGCGGTTGCGTCCATGTGATCTCCTGTTACGTTATAGAGACGTGTGTTTGGAAACGATACACGGCGCAATATGATACCGCAGGCATATGGTGAGCGCGTAACGTTTGAAGTGCGGCGGCCGAGGTTTGTGGCGCTGGCGTGGCGTTTGCGCTGGTTGCGGGCGGTGTTGGCGGCTCGGCGTCGATGTTTGAGTAGAGGGGCGGAGGGTGCCCATGGACAACATGCAAGAGGGGGCTGCCGCCGAGCCCGTCGCGGCGTTCTCGATGTCGCATCCGGCGGTGCCGGCACTCTATATGGTGCTGACGCTGGGACTCACTATGTTCTCGATGCAGCCGGTGCTGATCGCGCTGTCGCTTGCGGGCGGGCTGGCGTATGGATTTGCGACGCGCGGGACTGTCCGTACGTTGGGTGCGCTTCGCTGGCAGCTGCCGGTGATTTTGATCATCGCGCTGGTCAACCCGCTGTTTAGCGCCTCGGGCTCGACGGAGCTGTTCCGCATTGGCATGCGCGCGGTGTATCTGGAGAGTTTGGTGTACGGCCTGTGCATGGGCGGGTTGTTTGTGGCGAGCGTGCTGTGGTTTGAGGCCGCGGCGTCGATGCTCGAATACGACAAGGTGCTCGCGCTGCTGGGTAACGCCGCGCCGGTAATCGCGCTCATGATCTCGATGTGCATGCGGCTGATCCCGCAGTTTTTGCGCCGCGGTCGCACCGTGCTGGCGGTGCAGGACGCGATTGATGTGCCGGGGCGCGCGCCTACCGACCCCGTGCGCTCGCGCTTGCGGGCGTCGAGCGTGCTGATGGGCTGGGGTATGGAAGATTCGCTTGAGCGTGCGGACGCCATGCGCTCGCGCGGATGGGGCGCCGTGCCTCGTCGTACGACGTATGCGCGGTATTGGCTGGGGCGGCGTGACATTGCCGCGCTGGTTGGGCTTGCGCTGTTTGGCGTTGCCGCGGTGGCGGTGGCGTGGATTGCGACGACGCAGTATTCGTTTTACCCGCAGCTCTCGGTGCCGGCGCCCTGGCCGGGCTATGTTGTATACGCTGCCTGGATGGCACTGCCCTGTGTGTTGCACGCGATTGACGAGAAGAGGTTTGGCTGATGGCTCGGTTGGATGAGGGCTCGGTGTCGGGTGTGGCATGCGGCTCGGATATGCCGGCGATTGAGGTGCGGGGCCTGAGTTTTGCCTACCCCGGCGCCGCCGCGCCGGTGCTCGAGGGGCTTGACTGGTCTGTTCCCCAAGGTGCGTTTGCGCTGCTTGTTGGCGGTACCGGGTCGGGCAAGTCGACACTGCTCTCGTTGCTCAAACCCGAGATTGCCCCGACGGGCGAGCGCGCTGGCGAGCTGCGCGTGCTGGGCGAGTCCGTTGCCGACATGGACGTTCGCACGTCTGCGGAGCGCGTGGGCTACGTGTTTCAGGACCCCGAGAACCAGATCGTGTGCGAAACCGTGTGGCACGAGATGGCGTTTGGCCTGGAAAATCTGGGTGTGTCGCGCGACGAGATGCGCCGCCGTGTTGCCGAGACTAGCTATTTCTTTGGGTTGGAGGATTGGCTTCACCGCGATACCGACACGCTTTCGGGCGGTCGCAAGCAGCTGCTGTCGCTGGCGGCCGTTCTGGCGCTCCGCCCGCGCGTACTGCTGCTCGATGAGCCCACGTCTCAGCTCGATCCCGTTGCCGAGAAGAATTTTCTGCACGCGCTGTTTCGTGTGAACCGCGAGCTGGGCTGCACGGTGGTCGTGGCAACACATCAGCCGCGTCCGATGCTCGAGTATGCGACGTGCGTGTACCGGATTGAGGGCGGCCGCGTGCTCGAGGCGGACATGGCTTCTTTGGGTGGCCGCGAGGGGCTTTTGGCTTCGGACGCTTGTCAGCCTGCGCAGGGGGAGGCGCCGGGTGCGGCGGCTATCCGCGAGGGCTGGTTTCGCTACGACCGTGCGTCCGGTTGGGTGCTGCGCGGGCTTGATGTGGCGTTTTCGGCTGGCGCGGTACATGCGATTGTGGGCGGTAACGGCTGCGGCAAGTCGACGATGCTCTCGGTGCTGGCCAAGACGGCCAAGCTGCAGCGCGGTCGCATGATGCGCGGGGCGGCTTCGGCGGCATTGCTGCCGCAGAACCCCAAGGCCCTGCTGGTCGCCGAGACGGTGCGCGACGAGCTGATGGAATGGGCTTCAACCTGCGGATACGACGAGGCCGCGGCGCAGGAGCAGGCGGCGCGCTTGGGGTTGGCGGGCTTGGAGGCACGCCATCCGTACGACCTTTCGGGCGGCCAGCGCCAGTTGCTTGCGTTGGCAAAGCTGCTGCTGATCGGCCCCGAGCTGCTGCTGCTCGACGAGCCCACCAAGGGCTTGGACCTGGAAAGCCGCCGCATCATCGCTCACGCCCTTCGCGACCATGCGCAAGCGGGCGGCACTGTCGTCATGGCCACGCACGACCTGGACTTCGTTGAGCAAGTATCCGACGACGTCGCCATGATGTTCGACGGCGAGATTGCCTGCATGGAGCCCCCAGCCGACTTCTTCGCCGACAACGTGTTCTACAGGGCGTAGACACATCGACGTTGCGAGTGGACTTACTGCTTGAGCGCCGTGTACTGCTGGAGCAAGGCCATGAGCCCAACGCGGCTGTTGACCTGCGTCTTTCGAAAGATATTCTCCAGGTGCTTTTTAACGGTGCCGGTGCTGATGCAGAGCTCTTCGGCAATGGCCGCGTTGTCCATGCCCGATAGCACGCAGCGGCATACGTCGATTTCGCGCGCCGAGACATCGTAGTCGTGGGCGAACACTACCTCGGATGAGCTGCGGTCGGCCCGGACGCGCCATTTGGATAGGCGATTGGTAAGGTGGGGCTCGATCAGCTCCAGAATCTGGACTTCGCGGTCGGTGAAGTCGCCTTCCTCTTTTTTACGATTGAGGTTGAGCGACCCCAAAAAGCCCTCATCGTTAAAGAAGCTCACGTTGACGACGTGACGGCCGCCAAGGTAATCCTTCATATAGCTACTCTCGATATCACCGGGGCTGAGCTGGTCGGATTCGCGCAGTACCGTCGAGCGCGTGAGGTTGCGATGCGCGACGATCATATCCTGTTGCCAGTACTCTTCGGTGTAGCGCTCGAGCATCCCGGCGGGGACGTCGATGCCGAGCGGATCGAGAAAGACGCGCGTCCTCCATTCCTGCGGGGTGGAAACGAGGTCTTTGGAAAGATCGCTCAGGAAAAACGCCGCCGACTCGTAGGGGATAAGAAAACGCAACTTCTTGAGGACGGTCGACCGGAATTCCCGGTCGTTGTCGATGGAATTAATCGAAAGCACAAGATCGTTTAAGCAGAGCCACTCGGAATCGGACAGAAAGCTCAAGATGACCTCCGATGAGATTGCGTAGGGTTTAAGCTGGCGTTTTAGCTATTTAGCGTAGTGATACTACTCCTTTTTTCGCATGATGATAAGCCGGATTCCGAATGGTTTCGGTGAGGGGTCAATCGCAAAATGTGGGCACCGAAGAGCCAGGGCCCGGCTCTCCAAGCTGTCTGAATACTCGACTAACCAAAGGAGTCATCATGGAAGAGAAGCTTCCTTCATGGCGCTGGGCGATCGTTTCGGTCGTTTGCTTGCTGTGCTTTATGGCTAACTACATGCAGTATCAGGTCTCGGCGCTCGCCGTCGAGGTCATGCCGATGCTCAACATCGATACCGTCGGCTTCTCGATGCTGTTCCTCGTCCCCATGCTTACCGCCGTCTTCTTCTCGATTCCGCTGGGCGCCCTCGGCGACCGCATCGGTTCCAAGAAGGTCGTTACGGTCTGCACCGCAATTTCGGTTGCCGGCGGCTTCCTCCGCTGCTTTACGCTCGATTCGTTCACGATGCAGATGGCGTCGATGTTCCTGATCGGCATGGGCATCTCGGCGCTCAACGCCAACCTCATCAAGGTGCTCGGCACGTGGTTCCGCGAGCAGACCGGCTTTGCCATGGGCCTGTTCTACGCCGCTTCGTGCGTCGCCATCGTCGTCGCCCAGATCTGCGCCGGCCTGTTCGGTAGCGTTTTTAACTCCTACATGGTTGCCGCTGTCGTCATGACCATCTCCTGGGTCCTTTGGATCGTGCTTGACCGCGACGTGCCCGAGGGCCAGCCGCTTCCCGAGCCCGAGCCCGTGCTCGACTACCTTAAGGTCGCCATCAAGAGCCCCGGCGTGTGGCTGATCTCCATTGGCGTTGGCTTTGGCCTCGCCTCCACCACTGCCTATGCCGGCTTCCTGCCCCAGGCGCTCCAGCTCGGCAAGGGCATCGATGCCGCCACCGCCGGCCCCATGGCCGCCATCGTCACCGTCGGCAGCTTCTTCGGCTGCATCGTGGGTCCTGCTTTTTGCGACAAGCTCGGCAAGTTCAAGGGCTTCCTCATCGTCACCACGCTCCTCGGCGCTGTCTCGATGTTCGTGACGTGGTACACCCCCGTCGGCTTCCTGCTATGGGCGATCCTGGTCATTAACGGCTTCTTCACCGCCATCAACGGCCCGATCATGCAGTCCATGCCGGTTCTGCTCCCCGAGATCGGCGACACGTACGCCGGTTCCGCTGGCGGCATCGTCGGTACCATCTCCCTGCTCATGAGCTACTTCCTGCCCATCGGTATCTCCGCTGTCGCCGGCGCTGACTACACCATGAACATGGGCCTCGAGAGCCTCTGCTTCCTGCTTTCCGTGGTGCCGGTCTTCTTCCTGCCCGAGCTCGGCCGCAAAGCTATGCAGGCTGCCGCTGCTAAGGATGGCGAGTAGTCATGGAGACGGTGGTTCCTGCCGACATCGTCATTAAGACGACGGCGCTGTTTACGGCCGAGGAGCTTGAGCCCCATGCGGGATGCGTCGCGGTTCGCGGCAACGAGATCGTCGCCGTGGGCGCACCCGACAAGGTGCAGCCGTTTGTCGGTCCCGATACCGAGGTAATCGATGCGGGCAACAAGCTGGTCATGCCCGGATTCAACGATTCGCACATGCACTTTGCGCTCGGCTCCATCCAAAAAGACGAGGACTTCTGCTGCGATTTGATGTTCCTGCCGAGCGAGCAGGCCTGTGTCGATGCCGTGGCGAAGTTTGCCGCCGAGCACCCCGACAACCCGTGGATCTACGGCCAGGGCTGGTATTCGCCCGCATGGGAGGATCCGACCGACCCCGACTGCCGTAGCCTCGACGCGCTCGACATCGATCGCCCGATTGTGCTTTCGGACTTTTCGATGCACGTGGTTTGGTGCAATACCGCCGCGCTTAAGGCGGTCGGCATCGACCGCAACACCCCGACGCCCGAGGGCGGCCTCATCCGCCACTTTGACAACGGCGAGCCCAACGGTTTTCTGTCCGAGCCTCAGGCAACGAACATTCTGCTCGATGTGGTGCTCAACAAGCCGGACCTCGATGCTTCGCTGCTCAAGTCGATGCGCAAGTTCAACAAGCTCGGCATCACCTCGATCGGCGACATGTGCCCCTTGGGCGTGACCACGCCCGGCGTGTACGACATTTACGACCGACTGGCAAACGAGGACCTCAGCACGCTGCGCATTAGCTTTTACCCTGCGCTCGATGCTCCCGTGGCGGAGTCGCAGGCTCTGAGGGCACGCCATCATGGTGAGCGCGTGCGCATGGCGGGCCTTAAGTACATCCTGGACGGCTGCCCCGAGGCCTATACGGCGTACATGCACGAGCCGTATCTCAACGCTCCCATGGGCAAGGGCTTCCGCGGCGAGCCGGCGTGCAACCAAGAGACGCTCGACCGCATGGTGCTCGAGGCCAACAAGAACGGCTTTGACGTCCGCATCCATGCCATTGGCGATGCCTCGGCCACGATGATCATCGATGCCGTCGAGCGCGCCGAGGAGGCGTGCGGCAACAAGGGGACGCGTTTTGCCATCGAGCACACCGACAACCTGCAGTTCGAGGACATTGCGCGTATGAAGCGCCTGGGCATCAACGCCGCGATTCAGCCGCAGCATCCCATTGGAGGCCTTGGGCAGGGCGTGTACGAGGGCTCGCTCGGCGAGGAGCGCATGAGCCATATGTGGCGCTACCGGGAGGAGGCCGACGGCGGAATCCATCTGGGCCTTGGTACCGACTGGCCTGCGGTCATGTCGATCGATCCCATCGACACCGTATATGCCGCGGTGACGCGCAGCGAGTTCGATGGGCATCCGGCGGAAGGTTATTTCCGCGAGAACGCGCTGACGCTTGGCGAGACGCTCCAGGCGCATACGCTCGGCTCTGCCTATGTCGAGGGTTTCGAGCGCCGTCTGGGCAGTCTTGCCGCCGGCAAGCTGGCCGATATCGTTATCCTGTCGGGTAATCCATTTGAGATGGACCCGATGGCGCTTCGCGAGCTGGAAGTCGAGACGACCATATTCGATGGGCGCATTGTCTATCGCAAGGACGAGGCGTAGATAGGGTGATTGACGTGAGCAAAGGGACGGTCGAGAAGTACGCGTTGCTGTTTGTGGTGTGCGGCATCGTGTTTGCCGCCAACTACGCGCAGTATCAGGTGTCGGGCTTGGCGCACATGGTTGTGTCGGGCCTGGGACTGACATCTGCCGAGTTTTCGGCCGTCCTGTTTGCCCCGTTTATTCCTGCCGTGGTGTTTGGCATGCCGGCAGGCGTCTGTGCCGATCGCCGCGGCGTGAAGGCGCTCGTGCTTTTCGCATCGGCGGTTTCTGCGGTCGCGGCGGTCGCGCGCGTCGCGTGTTCCTCGTTTGCAACGCTGTTTGCGGCGAGCGTGCTGCTGGGTGCGGCGCCCTGCGTCATCAACGCCATTGCGCTGAAGGTGTTGGGGCCTGCTTTTGGCGATGACACCGACCGCGCCATGGGGTGGTTTTATGCGGCGGGCTCCGCCGGCATCGCCTGCTCGCTCGCGACGTCCCCTCTCTTTGCGGCGGCTGGGCAGGCATATGTGCTCGCCGCTGTCTTGTTTGCGGCGTTTGGGCTGCTGTGGCTGCTTGTCGCGCCGTCGGCGGACGCCGTGCGTACAGCAAGCGATGGCGGCGCCGGTGACTCCGTGCCGTCGGCGGGCGCTTTTGGAGCAGTGGCCAAGATACCGATGATTTGGCTTGTGGCGGTGCTGCTTGGAGTCGCCCTCGCGTCGGCTACGGCGTACTCCGGCTATTTAGTGTCGGCGCTCGAGGTTTCGATCGAGCCGCAAACCGCTGGAGTCCTGGCTTCGTTTGTAACCCTCGGATCGATTGTCGGGAGCGTGGTCGGCCCCTATATGCGCGCACAGTTTAAGGATTACCGTGCATTTATGGCTTTGTCGGCGGTCACCGGGAGCGTGCTCATGTGGGCTGGGGAAGCCTTTATCTCCACGTCTTCGGTAGGGCTGATGTTTGCGATCGGCATCGCGAGCGCCGTTGCCGGGCCCGTCGTCCAGTCGCTGCCGTACATGCTTCCCGGTGTGCGCGATGGCCTTGCGGGAAGCGCCGGAGGTGTGGTGAGTACCGTCTCGCTGGGATTGACGTTTTTGATTCCCGTGGTGCTTTCTTGCTGCATTGGCGAGAGCTACGAAACGCTTCTTTTGGGATGCGCCGTCCTGTTTGGCGCCACGGCGCTGGTGTCTCCGCTTCTGCCCTCGCCCGATTCGCTTACGTAGTGCCACGCCCCCGTTTGTTCGATGCCGGTTGGCACAATACTAGGAGTTGATTTACTTGACGTTGAAAAAGAGCACCGTCGTGACGATCCTCAATGGCATCGTCAACCCTCTGCTCATGTGTTCGTTTTTGCCGATTATCGAGGGAAAAGCTGCGCTCGATTTTCAGGGCGTCACGGGCTTTTGGGGACAGCTTGTCCTGGCTATTGCCATTGCGCAAATTGTGAGCTTTATGCCGCCCTTTGGTAAAACCGTCGGCATGTGCGTCGAGTTTTTTGGCTTTGAGCCAGGTGCTCCCGGCGCGCGTATCTGCGGAACCGTTGTGGGCGCTACGCTACTCTTTTGCCTTATCGGACTGTTTGAGATTGCTTTTCAGACGGGCTTTGGCGTGGTCAATGGCATGCCTTATTTTTCGCGCTGGGCGCGCCTTGTGACGGGTGGCTGGGCGTTTGTCGTTGTGGGCGGATTGTTGTTCGACCCCTTTGCCGCGGCAATTGCCGCTAAGGTGACGGGCGAATAGAGCTTGGTGCTGCTTGTGCAGCGGGTGTAACAGACGAATAGCTGTTGGGGCCGACCGGGGGACTGGTCGGCTTCTTTTTTTGCGCGTGCTACCATGTACGGGCATTTATCTGATGGAGGCTGCCGTTGTCGCGTGCATTGCAACATATGGAGATCCCGCTGCTGTTGGCGGTGCCGATGGTGATGGCTGCTGCGCTGGTGGCGGGTATTGAACAGGCGGCGCTTGCCATGCTGGTTGTGGTGGCGCTGGTGCTCGCGCTGTTCTTTGCGGGCTATGAGGCGTCGCGTCCGGGCCTGCGTCAGATTATGCCCACGCTGGTGCTGGCGGCGCTGGCGGCGGCAGGGCGCATCCTGTTTGGGCCCATTCCCGACTTTAAGCCGGTGAGCGCCATCGCCATTATCGCGGGGGCGACGCTCGGCCGCCGCAACGGCTTTATGGTCGGCGCGTTGGCGGCGCTGACCAGTAATTTCTTTTTTGGTCAGGGTATGTGGACGCCGTGGCAGATGTATGCCTGGGGTCTGGTGGGCTACGTTGGCGGCGTGATAGCGCATATGGGCGCGTTCGACCGCGCCGACGGCACCGTGCGCATGCCGGTGCTGCTGGCGTATGGCTTTGCCTCGGGCTTGCTCTATGGTGTCGTGATCAACGCGTACGACATTATCGGTTTTGTGCAGCCGCTCACCTGGGCGGGCGCCGTGGCGCGCCTTGCCACGGCGGTGCCGTTCGATATTACGCATGGCCTTGCGACCTGTGTGTTTTTGGCTGCCTTGTATAAACCCTGGTGTCGCCGCATCAACCGTGTCGTCGTGAAATACGGGCTTTAGGGGCGATTGAGCCGGGGCGAGAGCCAATACTGCTACGGTGCCATTTCAAAACCATGCCGGTTTACGGGGCTAGATTGGCATAGGCCGACCATACCGGCATTTTTTGAAAATAGACGAGCCGTCTACCTGCGGTTTTAATTTGCTTGAGTTGCGTGTGGTTGGAGGTCTGCGATTCAGCCTCGTAAACCGGCATGGTTTTGAAACGGGCCGGCTCATATGGCGGGCATCGCGGCCATCAGAGGGTAAAAAGAGTCGCCTTCCCCCGTCCCTGAGGGGTCGTTGGGGGGTGCTTGCCACGAAAGTGGTCCATCTACTACGTTTAACCCGGTACCTCCAACCATACCCTTGTTTTATGAAAAACCGCAGGCTTTCTACCTGCGGTTTTCTTTTTGCGTTGTTCGTTGTGGTTGAGGGTGGTGGCTTAAACGTAGTAGATGGGCGCGTTTCGTGGCAGACGGGTTACGAGGATGTCTCCATGGGACCAAAGTGATCCGCCTTCCTCCGTTCCCGAGGGATCAGCTGGGGCTAGAGCTCCAGCGTGAGAGTGACGGGGCAGTGGTCGCTGCCAAAGATGTCGCCGCGGATGCCGGTGTCGCGTACGTTGGCTGCGATTGCGTCGCTCACCAAGAAGTAGTCGATGCGCCAGCCGGCGTTGTTCTTGCGGGCATTAAAACGATAACTCCACCAGCTGTAGACGCCCTCGACGTCCGGATTGGCCGCGCGCCAGGTATCGGTAAAGCCGGTATTGAGCAATTCGGTAAACTTGCCGCGTT
>CAKUCJ010000027.1 GCA_934643435.1 uncultured Collinsella sp. | reverse complement strand
TGTAACAATCATACCGGCTTCCTAGCGTTCAGAATGTTTTCTGCTGTCTGCTGTGGTGTTTGGTTGGAATTGTCCAGCCAAAAGCCGATCCGTGGTGTTGTCTGCATTTTACTAAATACAAATTCAATGTATACAGAAAGAAATATATAAGGAGTGGGAGGGATTCCGCCGTAGTCGGCATTGTAGGAAAATCCAAAAGTTTAGATTTTCTCAAAATGCTTATCTTTTGGTCTTTGGTTCGGAATAGTGTAGTGCTGGCGGTCTATCTATTGTTTTCGGTTGCTTGCTTCTTTACCGTACATGAGCATTTAAGCACGGGTGATATTGTGCTTGATTTTTTCTCAGGCTCAGCATCGACCGCCCATGCCATGTTCCTGCAGGAGCTCGGAAAAGATGATCGCTATCAGTTTATCCTTGTCCAGCTTCCAGAGCCTTGTGACCCGAAACGCGACGCCTACAAGGACGGGTATGAGACTCTCTGCGACATAGGCGAAGGACGCATTCGCCGCGCAGGCGACAAAATCAAAACCGAGCTCGAGGAATCCAACCGTCAACTCAAGCTTGGCGAGGGACCCAAGCAGCTTCCCGACATCGGCTTCCGTGTGTTCGAGCTCGATGAGTCCGGCATTGAGAAGCCCGAGCCCGGTCAGCTCCTCTTCGACGTGGTCAAGCCCGATCGCTCCGATATGGATATCGTCTTCGAGATGATGCTCAAATGGGGCCTCGAGCTCACGCTGCCCGTCGAGAAGTCTGAAGCCGCGGGCTATCCCATCTGGTCCGTCGCTTGCGACGAGCTCGTCTGCTGCATGTCCCGAGGCCTCACCATTGAGGCGCTCGAGGCCATCGCCGACATGGAGCCCAGGCGCGTTCTCATCCTCGATTCCGTCCTCGACGACACCCTCAAGCTCAACGCCGTGCAGATCTTCAAGCACGCCGGCGAGCGCATGGGCTGTGAGATCGAATTGAGGACGGTCTAGCATGGCGGCGCTCGAGTTCAAGTTCTCATCCGACCAGCAGCACCAGCTGGAGGCCATCGAAGCAACCTGCGACCTGTTCCGCGGACAACAATTTATTGGCAGCGTATTCTCCGCCGATTCCGGCCGCAAAGGCCAGACGGCAATCGGCGAGCTCATGGTCGGCCACGGCAACGAGCTTCGCGTGGCGCCGGGCCAGCTCCTCGACAACCTGCACGCCGTGCAGGAGGAGGGCTGCCTCCCGGCAACCGACGTCCTCACCGATGGGCGCCTGCGAGACTTCACCGTCGAGATGGAGACCGGCACCGGCAAGACCTACGTCTACATCCGCTCCATCTACGAGCTAAACCGCCGCTACGGCATCACCAAGTTCGTTATCGTCGTGCCGAGCGTGGCCATCCGCGAGGGCGTCCTCAAGAGCCTCCAGACCACCCGCAGGCACTTCGAGACGCTCTACGACCGCACGCCGCTCGACTACTTCGTGTACGACTCGAAGGACATGGGGCCGGTGGGTAACTTCGCCACGTCGAGCTCCATCCAGGTCATGGTCATCAACATCGACGCGTTCAACAAGGGCCTCGAGAAGGATGGCACCGCGAAGGAGGGCAACCTCTTCCACCGTCCCAGCGAGAAGCTCACCGGCGGCTTCAGCCCTCGCGAGCTCGTGAGCGCCTGCAAGCCCGTCGTCATCATCGACGAGCCCCAGAGCGTCGACAACACCAAGCAGGCCAAGGCCGCCATCAAGAGCCTGAACCCGCTGTTCGTGCTGCGCTACTCGGCCACGCACAAGCAGGCCTACAACATGATCTACCGCCTCACGCCGGTCGACGCCTTCGAGCGCCACCTGGTGAAGGGCATCTGCGTGGACTCGATCAAGGCCGAGGCGAACCTCAACGGCGCGTACGTGAGGCTCGAGTCCGTCAAGTCCGACCCGTTCTCCGCCAAGGTGTCCATCGACGTGCGCCAGGCCGACGGCACGCAGAAGCGCAAGGCCGTCACGGTGAAGACCGGCAACGACCTCTACCAGAAGAGCGGCGAGAACAGCGACTACGAGAGCGGCTGGGTGGTCAACAACATCGGCGCCGCAGTGGGCGACGAGTTCATAGAGTTCCAGAACGGCGAGGTGCTCGAGCTCGGCGAGGCGCTGGGCGACGTCAACGAGGAGGTCGTCAAGCGCGCGCAGATCCGCCGCACCATCGAGGACCACCTGGCCCGCCAGTTCGAGCTGTGGCCGCGCGGCGTGAAGGTGCTCTCGCTCTTCTTCATCGACCGCGTCGACCGATACCGCGTCTACGAGCCCGAAGTCCACGGCGGCCTGTACGCCCTGATGTTTGAGGAGGAGTACGCAGGTGCCCTGAACTCGAAGGCGCCTCGTCGCATCGCAAAGGCGGCGGGGATCGGCAAGGGCACGTGGCTCGAGTGCTACGAAGCCGTCGGCGCCCCGCTGGTGCGCGACCCCCACGCCGTGCACCAGGGATACTTCGCCAAGGACAAGAAGGGCAAGTTCAAGGACTCCAAGGGAGCCGCCGGCACCGCCGACGACGCCGGGGCCTTCGAGCTCATCATGCAGAAGAAGGAGACGCTCATCTCCTTCCCGGACGGCAAGGACGCGGACAAGGACGTCTCTTTCGTCTTCAGCCACTCCGCGCTCAAGGAGGGCTGGGACAACCCCAACGTGTTCCAGATCTGCACGCTCGTCGAGACAAAGGACAACCTGACCAAGCGCCAGAAGATCGGCCGCGGTCTGCGCCTGTGCGTGAACCAGGATGGCGAGCGCCTGTACGACCCAGAGGCGAACGTGCTCACCGTCATCGCGAACGAGAGCTACGACGACTTCGCCAACGGCCTGCAGAAGGAGCTTGAGGCTGAGGACTTCAAGTTCGGCGTCATCACTCCGGAGAGCTTCACGAAGGTCACGGTCAAGGGCGATGATGGCGTCGAGGAGCGCCTGGGCTACGAGAAGTCCAAGCAGGTCTACGACCACCTCGTCGCGACCGGCATGGTCGACGACAAGGGCGCGGTGACGCCCGAGCTGAAGGCGGCCGCCGAGGAGGGCAAGGTCGAGCTCCCCGCCGAGCTCGAGCCTGCCAAGGAGCAGGTCGAGGCGATCATCATCCACAAGTCCCAGAGGGTCCAGATCCGTGACAAGGCCAAGGAGGTCTCGGTCGAGCTGCAGAAGGACGTCACGCTCGACCCTGCGTTCCAGGCCCTGTGGGACCGCATCCGCCAGCGCACGCGCTTCCAGGTCGAGGTCGACTCCGGCAAGCTCATCGAACATGCCATCGAAGCTGTCGACGGCATGCTCGCCGTGCGCCCGCCCCAGGTGACGAGCGAGCGTGCCTCGCTGGGCATCGACGACGCGGGCGTGAGCGCCGAGGGCACGGGCACCTCCGTGGTGTCCGTTTCGGGAAAGGTGAAATACGACCTTCCCGACCCGATCGCAGAGCTGCAGGACGCCGTCGGGCTCACCCGCGGCACCATCAAGGCGATCCTCGAGGGCTGCAGCCGCCTCGACGAGTTCGAGATCGACCCCGCGACCTTCCTCGCGCAGGTCGGCGACAAGATCAACCGCGTGAAGAACGACCTCATCGCCCAGGGCATCAAGTACGTGCGCCTTCCCGAGGACGAGTGGTACACCATGCGCGACCTCGAGCTTGACGACTACACGGCCTACCTTGGGCAGAACGCGTGGAAGCCGGACATGACGAGCAAGAGCCTGTACAACTACGTGGTCTACGACTCGGCGGGGGTCGAGCGCTCCTTTGCCGAGGCTCTAGACAAGCAGGAGGAGGTTCTCGTGTTCGCGAAATTGCCCTCGGCGTTCAAGATCGACACGCCGCTCGGCAGTTACAACCCCGACTGGGCGTACGTCGAGGAGGCCGACGGCGAGCGCCGCGTGTACTTCGTGACCGAGACCAAGGGCGGCAAGAACGGCGAGCCCGCCCTGCGCGACGCGGAGAAGATCAAGATCGGCTGCGCCAAGAAGCACTTCGAGGCGCTGGACCTCGGAAACGACTTCCATTACAACGTGCGCACGACCTACCAATACGAGGCGGTGAAGGCTTAGGATGTCGAAGCTGCCCGGAAAGATGACGCGAAAGCAGCACTGGGTGCCGCGGTTCTACCTGCGCCATTTCGCGGATTCCTCCGGGCAGCTTCATGCCTACAGCAGACAGAAGGGCTCCTTCTTCCGCACGAATTGCGAGAACCTTTGCAGCATGCGCGATCTTTATGAGGTCGAGCATGCCGATGCGACAGGCGATGCGACAGACAGATTCTATGCGCAGAACCTCATCGAGGTTAAGCTATCTGAGCTCGAGAGCCGCATCGCGCCGCTTTACGATCGCTTTTTGGAACGCCAGAAAGAAGACCAGTGCGAAGACGAAGGGTATTCTGATGGGAAAGCCGCCGTTTGCGAGCTGGCAGCAAATATCATCGTCCGGCACCCTATCAGTATGCGCGTCGACAAGAAATGGTCACGCGAGACTGCCGAAGAGCTGCTCAGAAACGTTCATCTGACACCCTATGAGCTCGGCTTGCTCGATTGGTCGGATTGGCGCGGGGATTCCCAAGCGGTGGTCGAGCTTGCCGCCGCCGCAACCATGCTCTTCTCCAACGATGATATTGTGCCAGTTAACCGTATCCGAAAGGCTTTTTTTGAGAAGAGCTTCTCCATCCTTAGGGCACCCGTCGGCTCAGGGTTCGTTACGACGTCGATGCCTATGTTCATCATCGGGCCCGAGGACGACTCGTACGATTTTCATCTCGCGTATATGCCGTTGAGCAGTGAGTATGCTGCGGTCTTTTCAGATGACCCTCTATTTCCGCCGTTTGCGAGACTCGGTTTTTCGGGCGTCGAGTTCATGAACCGACTTCTTCTGCTTAACTGCGAGCATTGGGATGTCGCCATATCGAGGGGAAGCGGCCCGCTCGAGCACGCGGTACGCGATTGAAGTCAAGCGAACAGTGCCGAATTCATGCACGAGATGTTCACGCGCGACGGCAGGGAGCTATCCCTCGACACAGTGATCTACGACCGCTCGAAGAAGAAGGGGCAGACGATGATCGATACCATCGACCGTGGCTGCCTCGAGGGCGGCTGCCTTGATGACGAGGACCTGCGCATCATCTTCGAGCACCTTCTGGGGAGAAGACGGCAAGGACCGGGAACATTAAAGGGTCAAGCAGCGTATTGATAAAATTGACCCCGCCAGCAATAACCGCAAAGGATAGATAGGGCTTTAAGGATGGATGCAGGAAAATCTACGATAAGCGGCGTGTTCAACGGATCGCGCCTGCTCGAAATACCTTTCTACCAAAGGGCGTACGTCTGGGGAGAAGAGCAATGGGAGCGCTTCCTCGGCGACATGGAGTTCGTCACGGCCTCGAAGCGGCCCTATTTCCTGGGCTCCATCATCCTGAAGCAGGCCTCCTCCGGCAACACCTGGTCCGAGGTCTCCGAGGTTCGCACCGTCATCGACGGCCAGCAGCGACTCACGACCATGGTCATCTTCTTCAAGGCACTCTGTGCAAAAAACGGCACCAACAATTTGTTTGAGCGAGATTTCGTCCTGGAGACCGGCGATGTCGCCTTGCGGCACGGCAAGTACGACCGGCAGGATTTCGAAAAGGTCGTCAGCGCCACGGGCTGCGAACCCCTCGAGGGCTCCTCGGCCATCGTCCTTGCCTACAACTACTTCCTCAAGAATATCGACCCGGAGAAGGTCGACAGGAACACGATCAAGTCGAACGTCCAGTTCGTCTGCATCGATCTTACCGAGGGCGAGGACGAGCAGCAGATATTCGACACCATCAACTCGCTCGGGGTGCGCCTGACGACGGCGGAGCTCCTCAAGAACTACTTCTTCAACCGCGAGAACGAGCAGGCGTTCAAGGAGTGCTGGGAGGACGTCTTCGAACCCACGGCGGAGAAGAGGGAGTATTGGGAGCAGGAGGTCGTTACCGGGCGCATCAAGCGCACGCTCGTCGACCTGTTCTTCGACGCGTTCCTCCAGATCCTGGTTCAGGACAAGAAGCGCGGCGTCACGACCGAGGACAAGCTCTTCTATTCGCGCACGTCCAACCTCTTCCAGTCCTACAAGGACTTCATCGGCAGGTACTGCAACGGAGACAAGGACGAGATCCTCGACAGCATGAAGGCGTATGCCGAGGTGTTCGAGTCCACGTTCGACCCCGGCTACTGCGACGCGGACATCCCCTCCGCTCCCGGCGTCGAGCGCCTGAACGTGCTGATATTCGGCCTCAAGAACTCGACGCTCATCCCGTACGTGCTCTACGTTCGCAAGAACGCGGAGTCTTCGGGCGAGGAATCCGAGGTCTTCGCCCTGCTTGAGAGCTACATCGTCCGCCGAACGCTGGTTCAGGCGACCACGAAGAACTACAACAGGCTGTTCACCTCGCTGATCCTGAACGAGGTGAAGGACGCGGAGACGCTGAGGAAGGCTCTTGAAGCAAACGAAGAGGCGACGACGTACATGCCCGGCGACGCCGAGGTTCGAAGGGCGTTCGAGGAATCGTGTCTGTACAACCTTCAGTCCAAGGGCGTTCTCTATCTGCTGGAAAGCGCCATTCGCCCAGGCATGAGCAGCACGGCCCTGCTCGGGTTCAACCAGTACACCCTCGAACACATGATGCCCAAGAAGTGGCGCAACAAATGGGGAGCCCTCGACGATGAGGCTGCCACGCGAAGGGACAGGAAGCTCCTCACGCTCGGCAACCTCGCCATCATCACGCATTCGCTCAACGCCTCCATCCGCGATGCCGATTGGCCCACCAAGAAGCAGGGAAAGGGATACAAGGACGGTCTTGCCCTCTGCGCCGCCGGCCTTGCGACCATGGCCGGCGCCCTGGAGAAGGAGTCTTGGGACGAGGGCGATATCGCCGATCGCGCCGAATGGCTTGCGGACAAGGCGTTGGAGGTCTGGCGTTAAACCTTACATGCGCCCCATCTCGAAGATGCTTGCGGTGTCGGAGCCCGCATCCATGACGGATGTTGTCGGCTCTTCCAAATGCGAGGTTTGCGGTGGCGCTTCCGTCACTGGTGCCTCAACCCCCTCGCCGAGCGCCAGGAAGAACCTCATCACGAGCTCGATCCTCTGCTGCAGGGACTCGCTCAGCTCGCCGTAGGAGGCCGCCAGCCGTACTTCCTTGGACAACTCCGCCATCGAGTCCTTCAACGCCTTCTGCACGCTCACGGAGGGCCTCACCTCGACCTGGGTATCGGTGAGCTTGGCGATGATGTAGTCCTGCCTGCTCATGCCGCTCCAGGCTGCCATCTCGCATATGAGCTTGTGCTCCTCGGGCGTGCAGCGAAACGCCATCGTCTTGCTGCGCTTGCGGGCGCTGTTCTCGCACGGCATCTTCCTTACCCCCTCGCCCCGTCGAGCGCGGCGGCCATCTCGTCCTGCTTCGTGGGGAACAGGTGCGCGTAGCGGTAGGTGATGTCCACCGCCTCGTGGCCCATGCGCTCGGCGATGGCCAGCGCGGAGAAGCCCATCTCTATCAGCAGGCTCACATGGCTGTGGCGTATGTCGTGTATGCGGATGCGCTTCACGCCCGACGCCTTGCACCCGCGCTCCATCTCGTGGGCCAGGAAGTGCTTGGTCACGGCGAACAGGCGCTCGTCGGGGGCGACGTCGTCGCGCATCTCGATGAAGTCCGCCATCTCGTCGCGCAGGAAGGCGGGCATGACGATCGTGCGCACGGACTTGGGCGTCTTGGGGTCGGTCACGGTGTCAACGCCGTTGAGGCTCTGGTACGACTTGTTGATGCGCAGCCGCGAGCTCTCCAGCATGAAGTCGGACGGCGTGAGCGCCAGGAGCTCGCCGCAGCGTATGCCCGTCCAGTAAAGCAGCTCGAAGGCGTGGAATGAGAGAGGCTTGTCCATGACGGCCTCGCTGAACCTCAGGTACTCGTCCTTGGTCCAGAACTGCATCTCGCCGCCCTTCTTCGAGCCTATCTTGTCGACCCTGCGCACCGGGTTGTCGGTGAGGCCGTAGTAGCGCTCGGCGTGGTTGAAGATGGCGTTGAGCTGGTTGTTCACCGTGCGCAGGTACGTCGGCGCCCAGGGCTTCCCGTCGGCGTCCCGGTGCTCGGTGAGCTCGTTTTGCCACCTGATGACGTCGATCGGCCTCACGTCGCACATGCGCATGTCCCCGAAGAACGGCACGAGCTTGTCGTTGATGATGTACTCCTTGGTGATCCACGTGTGCTCGCGTATGCGCGGCTTCACCTCGGAGGCGTACACCTCGACGAACTCGGAGAACGTCATGTCCATGGCCCCGCCGTTAAGGCTCTTGAACTGGCTCTCCCACACTGCGGCCTCCACCTCGGAGGAGAAGCCGCGCTTCGTCTTGTGGCGCTTCGAGCCGCGGGCGTCGCGGTAGTAGCACTGCACGTAGAACGTGCCGTTGCCGTCGTCCTTGTACACGGGCATGTCAGTCCACCTCCGGGAAGTACAGGGCGTCGAAGACGTCGCTTCGAACGCGCCCGCGGATGACCACGCGCCCGCGCGCCTCCTGCTCGGCGTTTATCTTCCTGATCACCTCGTAGGCGCTGCCTTTCTTGATCCTCAGCAGCTCCGCGACCTCGTCGGCGTCCAGCATGTGCGGCCTCGGCGTCTTCGCCACCTTCTCGTCCATGGCTCCTCCAATCAATGGCGTACGAATACGTACGGTTTACAGATTCAGAGTAAACGTACGTATCTGTACTGTCAATAGAATTGCGTACATTTACGTACGCTGATAAGATGTGCTGATACGTAATTCCAGGAGGAGGGCGCATGTCCGTAGGCAAAAACATAAGGCGGTACCGCAAGTCGCGCGGCATGACGCAGGCGCAGCTCGCCGAGGCCGTCGGCCTGACCGAGGGGGCCGTGCGCCACTACGAGAGCGGCATCCGCGCCGTCAAGCCCGAGCTGCTCGAGTCCATCTCCGCGGCGCTCGGCGTGTCCGTCAACGCCCTCAAGGATTACGGCGTCGAGACTGCGGGCGACCTCATGTCGCTGCTCGTGCGGCTCGAGGACTCCTTCGGCATCGTGCCCGCAGCCGACGGCACGGGCCTCTCCCTGAACCCCAAGGCGCCGCACGCGCCCAAAGCCGCGATGGCGATCGAACTGTGGGCAGAGAAGCGCGCGCAGCTCGAAAACGGCAAGATCGACGCCGACGAATACGAGGACTGGAAAGCCTCGCTGTAGCGGCTCTCCGCATTTCGCGATCAACGCAACCGAATCAGGACGGTGGACCAGGCGGCGAGCGCCGCTCGGGCCTGCGTAAGCTGAGTTTTTACTCCCCATTGCATGCCAAGGCATTTCCGGCGCACCTGGGGAGTAAATGACGCGGTGGCTTACACGGCGGCACGCGGCAGTACGCCGCGGCATTTCCCCTGGTTACTCCCGTTTTCATTGAGGCGGCGAGATTCTTTACTCCCCATTAACCACCTGGGAAAACGCTGTGAGAAGACCGCCGAAAAGCCTATTGAGTTCGATTTGAGTTTCACAGGCCCCGAAACGGCCCCGTTTGGCTCTCGGAGACAAAAATCGCGCGTCTACTCACTTGGGATGAATCCTTACTCCCGTTCCTCCGAATGCCGCACCGTGCCTTGCCGTCTTGAAACACGGGGGAGTAAATTGCGAAATCGCAGGTGAAAGGGAGTAAAACGACAAAGAAAAAGCCTCCGTCCCAACGCGGGAACGGAGGCTCGGTTATCGTATTTACTCACCAACATCGCTGGCGGCTTTGCCATGACTCTCGTACGAAACGAAACTCAGCGGCACAGTGCGGCACTCAAAAATGCAGGTCAGAACCCTATCAGCCTACTCCCACTCGATGGTCGCGGGCGGCTTGGACGTGATGTCGTAGCACACGCGGTTGGCGCCGGGGACCTCGGCCACGATACGGCCGGAAATGCGGGCCAGCACGTCGTAAGGCAGCTTGGCCCAGTCAGCGGTCATGGCGTCGCTGGACTCGACGGCGCGCAGGATGATCGGGCGCT
>CAKUCJ010000026.1 GCA_934643435.1 uncultured Collinsella sp. | reverse complement strand
ACCAGCTTGAGGTGCTTTTTAAGCAGCTGGAACAGTTCGAGAAGGGTCATGCAGCTTGCCTTTCATTTCCCTAGTTCATATCGACAAAACTGCTCGTATGATATCGCATCTTTTTGCCAAGTCAGAACTCTATACATAAGATACAGCGCTTACACCATTGTTGCGCAACATTAACGCCGCACCGGTAGCCCCGATGCGGCGTGAAATTCGCATGTTTGCAGTACTGCTACACGAACTGCTCGTCCTGTTGCACGGGAAATGTCACCGTAATGGTCGTACCCACGCCCAACTCACTCGACAGATCGAGCGTCGCATGATGGTACAGGGCGGCATGCTTGACGATGGCTAGGCCCAGACCCGTTCCACCGCGCGCTTTGGAGCGGCTCTTGTCCACACGATAGAAACGCTCGAACACCTTACCCTGCTCCTCGGGCGCAATGCCAATACCCGTATCGGCAACCGACAGATACGGATGCCCTTCGTCGTTGGTTCCACACCGCAGCGTCACCGTACCGCCGGGTCGGTTGTAACGAATGGCGTTGCTCGCCAGGTTATAGATGAGCTCATCGATCAGGCGCGTTACGCCTTCGACGACCACAGGCTTGGTCTCATGGCCTATCGTCACATTTGCCTGGCGAGCGACCTGCTCAAGACGTTGCTCGACCGCGTAGATAGCACGCGAAAGCTCAATGGGCTCCGTGGAGCCAATGGGCACCGCCTCGCCATCGCTCGCACGCTCGGCCTCATCCAAGTTCGAAAGCGTGAGGATATCGTTGACGAGCGCCGCCAAACGGCCCGCCTCACGGTAGATGCGGCCGCCAAAGGTGCGCAGATCGTCCTCACCCTCGACCATGCCGTTTGCAATAAGCTCGGCATAGCCCGAGATTGCCGTAAGCGGGGTCTTGAGCTCATGGGTGATATTGGCCGTGAACTCGCGGCGCATGCGGTCGTTGTCCGCCAGCACCGCCATCTGGCGCTTGAGCTCCTGGCGTTGCGACTCAATGCGCTCGAGCATGGGAACCATCTCGGCATAAGCATGCTCGTAGCTGCGGCGTGGATGGTCCAGATCGACCTCTTGTAGCGGCGCGATGATAGCACGGGATTCGCGGCGCGCAAGGAAAAACGAGAGCACCGCGCCCGCTGCCGCGATAAGCAGCATCGGCGCCACCAGCGAAAGCAAAATCGCCGCAACGCCGGGTTGAGCTTGCGCTAGGCGGACAACCTGGCCGTTATCAAGACGCACGGCGCGATACAACATGATCTCATCGAGCGTAGAACTTGCGCGCTCCGCGGAGCCCGAGCCGCTCTCGAAGGCCTCGGCGACCTCGGGGCGATCGCCGTGATTGGGCAGCATCGAAGGTGACGCCTCGTTGTCGTAGGCAACCGATCCATCCTTGTTAATCAGCGTGATGCGCAAGTCCTCGCGATCGAGGCTACGCAAGAACGGGATGGGCTCCTGCTGCTCGTCGAGGGCGGCAGCAATGAGCTCAGTTTCCTGCGCCAGATTGGCACTCGTGGCATCCGCCAAGGTGTTTTGCACAAAGAATGCGCCCAGCACCGTAAACGCCACGATAACCGCCATAGCACAGAAAAAAATCGTCGCAAACACGCGATGCGACAGGGTGCGTTTTCCCTGGGGGGCGAAGACCACGAGTTACTCCTCCGATGCGCTAGCCGCGCTGTCGGCTCCTTCGGCATCGTCATCGGCCGAAGGCTCGGCCAGACGATAGCCCACGCCGCGCACGGTCTCTATGGCGCTCGCACGCTCGCCGAGCTTTTGGCGGAGCGTCTGCACATGCACGTCGACGGTGCGCGAACCACCGTCAAAGTCCCAGCCCCATACGCTCTGCAGCAGCGACTCGCGGGTAAAGACCACGCCAGGTTTGCGCATGAGGTACTCGAGCAGGTCAAATTCGCGCAGCGTGAGCTTGAGCGGTTCACCGGCAACAGTCACTTCGCGGTGGCTGGGCGAAAGTACGATATCGCCCACGCTGAGCACATCGCTCGCTTGCTTGACCATGCCGCCGCGGCGCAGCAGCGCACGGCAACGGCTGGCGAGTTCCATAAGCGAGAACGGCTTGGTCAGGTAATCGTCGGCACCGCCATCGAGCGCCATAACCTTGTCGAGCTCGGTGTCCTTGGCGGTGAGCATCATGATGGGCACCGTCGCCGTCAGGCGATCGGCGCGCAGGCGACGCATAATCGCCAAGCCGTCAGTATCGGGCAGCATGATGTCGAGCAGCACAGCATCGGGCACCCGTCGCGCCACGGCGGCCTTAAACTCGCCATCGCACGAAAAGCCCTCGGCCTCGATTCCCTGCTTGCGCAGCGCGTAGACCGTCAAATCCCTGATGTTGTCATCGTCCTCGACGTAATAGATCATGTTGAACCCCTTTGCGGCCGCTATGACCGCATCTTAACCCTAAAGGCACCTGTACGAGATAGTATCAGCCAAAACGCCCCGTCAAATAATCCGCCGTGCGCGGATCAGTCGGATTCTTAAAGAGCTGAGCGGTGGGCGCGTGTTCCACCAGCTCGCCCAGCAAAAAGAACGCGACCGAGTCGGAGATGCGCGCCGCCTGCTGCATGTTGTGCGTAACGACCACCAGCGTGCAGGTTTCCTTGAGCTCGCACGCCAACTGCTCCACCACCAGCGTCGACACGGGATCGAGCGCCGAGGTCGGCTCGTCCATCAGCAGAATATCGGGCTGAACGGCCAGCGCGCGGGCGATACACAGGCGCTGCTGCTGGCCGCCCGAAAGACCCAAGCCCGATTCCTTGAGCTTGTCCTTGACCTCATCCCACAGGGCAGCACGGCGTAGGGAGTCCTCGACCAGCTCATCGAGCACGGCGCGGTCGCGCACCCCCATTCCGCGAGGGCCATAGGCGACGTTGTCGTAGATGCTCATGGGAAACGGGTTGGGGCGCTGGAACACCATACCCACGCGCTGGCGCAGGCGGCAGATGTCGTAATCGCCAAGAATATCCTGACCGTCGAGTGCGATCCTACCCTCGATGCGGCAGTCCTTGATGCCATCGTTCATGCGGTTAAAGCAACGCAGCAGCGTTGACTTGCCGCAGCCCGAAGGACCGATAAACGAGATGATCTGCTTGTCGCGGATCTTGATGTTCACGTCCTTGAGCGCATGGTGGTCGCCATAGAACAGGTCGAGGCCCTCAACATCGATGCGCGTCGGCGAGGCGGCAAGGTCCTCCACCGTGGGGCGAGTCGCATCCCCGACTTCGCGCTCGTGCGCGGCCTCGGCCTGCGCCTCCATGAGTTCCTCTAGCTCCGTGGGCTCCACAGCCGCAGCAGCCGCCATATCGCATACCTCCACATCGATATCAATTCAGCAGTATCGATAGTAGAAATCGCGGCTCATACGCACGTGAGCGCATTGTCAGGTGTTTGTAAGGTCGCCTTCGCTACGCGGCGGGCAGCTCAATGGTAAATACGGTATGCTCGGGCGTCGATTCGCACGCGATAGTGCCACCGTGCGCCGAAACGATCTCCTTGGCGATGGCAAGCCCCAGCCCAGCGCCACCTCGATTGGTCGCGCGCGCCGCATCCAAGCGATAGAACTTCTCAAAAATCACCTTGAGCTTTGCCTCGGGGATAGGATCGCCCTGGTTGATAAAGCGCACCCGCACGCCACCATCGTCTTGGCGCCCCGCCTCAATCGTGATGATCGATCCTTCGTAGCTATAGGCGATGGCGTTTTTCATGATGTTGTTGAATACACGAGCCATCTTGTCGCCGTCCACGAGCACCGTCAGATCCTCGCAGATATCGACCTGGGCCTCCTTGTGCTGTTCGTTGAGGATGGGGTAGAACTCGTCGGCAACCTGCGCCAACAGCAATCCCAGGTCAACGTAGCCGCGGGTGAGCACGATGTCGTGGAAATCGAAGCGCGTGATATCAAAGAACTCCTCGATGAGCGTGTCGAGGCGGCGGGCTTTGTCGAGCGCCACGCCTGTAAAGTGCGCGCGCTGCTCAACCGGCAGGTCGGGCGCCTCCTGCAACAGCGAAAGGTAGCCCACCACGCTGGCAAGCGGCGTGCGCAGGTCATGCGCCAAGTATGTGACCAAATCGTCTCTGCGGTGCGACTCATCACGCAGGGCCTGCTGGACCTTGCGCTCGCGATCGCGCACGCGGTTGAGCGCGCCCTCGACCTCCAGAAAGTCGCCATCGATGTTGTCCCATGCGTCGGGGTGATCGATCAGGCGATCCTGAATACGGGCGGCAAGCACGCGGTCAGCATGCCGTTCGCCCTGCTCATAGCCCTGGTAGTACAGAGCGCGGCCACAAAAGAACAGGACGCACACGGCGAGCGCCAGCACAAAGCCGAGCATGTTGAACACAAAGCCGGCATCGAACAGCACCGGCCCCTCGATGCCGCCGAGCGCCATGGCACCGATCGCCAGCGTTATAGCCCACGCGGCACCGCCAATCACGACGCAACGACGTACGATTTCAAAGCGATCGATCAGCAAAAAGCCGATGAGCAGAACCGCCAGGATGCCAGCGATGTTATCGATGCCGATCAGCAGCAGGCTCAGCAAAAAGAGCAGCACCGTTGCGAGCGCACGATTGTCGACGACTGCCCGTACATATTCAAAGAGTCGATCGGGCACCTCGAATGCCTGCTTATCGTCTTTTGTCATGTCCACGTCCTCACAAACAAAGGCGTTATTCGATGATGTAGCCGACGCCCCAGACATTTTTGATAAAGCGCGGCTTTTGAGCGTCGTCACCGATCTTCTCGCGCAGATGGCGAATGTGCACCATCACCGTGTTGTTGGAGCCGGGCATAAAGTCCTCGTTCCACACCGCGCGGAACAGGTCCTCCACGGGCACTACGCTGCCGCGATGCTCGACCAGATACAGCAGGATGGAATACTCGATGGGCGTCAGGCGCACCGGCGCACCGTCCACCGTCACGGCACGGGCGTCGCGGTTAATCTCAAGGCCGTCGAGCTGGAGGGTCGGCGACTCGGCCGTCTGCGCGCGACTACCGTAGCTGGTGTAGCGGCGCAGCTGGGCATGGACGCGCGCGATGAGCTCCAACGGGCGGAACGGCTTGACCACGTAATCGTCCGCACCAAGCGAAAGGCCTTCGATCTTGTCCTGCTGGGCGTCGCGCGCCGTCAGCATAATCACGGGATAGGTATGGTTGGCGCGGATGGTGCGCAGCAACTCAAAGCCATCGATATCGGGCAGCATGACATCCAGCAGCGCCAGGTCAAACTCTTGTTCCAAGATTGCCTTGGCCGCATCGGCTCCGCTGTAGGCGATCCGGACATCAAAGCCCTCTTTTGTGAGGTAGATTCCTACCAGATCGGCGATGGCCTTCTCGTCGTCAACCACCAAAATGCGCTCGTTCATGCGTGCTCCTCTCGCGCTCCATTATGCCCGAGACGGCGCGCACCACACACAACAAGCGTGGGCGATTAAGTCGACCTTAAGCACCCATATGGCCGTTCGGGCGCAGGCACGGGCCGTGCACGCCCACGCGAGGATTGTCGCCGCCGGCAAACGATATACTCTAGGCTCAGAAGAAACCGCCCCGTCGAAAGCGAAATCTGTGAAGACCCTCAGTTCTCTTGTAAAGCGTTCTGCGCAACTGACCGCCGGCATTGCCTGCGCCCTCGCCCTTGTTGCAGGCGCACCATCCGTCGCCGGCGCCCAAGTACTTACAACCGATACCGTTTGTGGCAAGACTGCCGACGTCCGCGGCATCACGGCCGAGAATCTGCCCGACATCGATGCCACCAACGCGATCGTCATGGGCAAGGACGGCACCGTCTATTACGCCCGCAGTGCCGATGAGCAGGTCAAGATCGCCTCGATCACCAAGGTCATGACCGCGATTTTGACCGTAGAGAATTGCAAGATGGACGAGAAGGTCACGGTGAGCAACGCTGCTGCCACCGTGGGCAACTCGACCGCCGGCTTGCTCGAAGGCGACGGACTCACCGTGGAGCAGGCCCTGCGCGGCCTGATGATTCCCTCGGGCAACGATGCCGCTATCTTGCTTGCCGAATATGTGGGCAAAAAGATCGACCCCAAGACCAAAGATGCCGAGGCCACGTTTGTGAAGGCCATGAACGAGCGCGCAAAAGAGCTCGGCTGCACGGGAACGCTTTTTGAGAATCCGCACGGCCTGGACTTTGATGAGTGGGCCGGCGACATGCACTCGACCGCCCACGACGTGGCACTGATGATGCAGGAAGCCATGAAGAACGATACGTTCCGCGAAATCGTGGCGAGCGAGGACTCCTGGATCGAGGTCACGGGCGCCGACGGCTCTGACCATTCGCATTCCATGGATACGCACAACGAGCTGCTGGGGCAGGACGGCAACATCGGCGGCAAGACCGGCACCACCGACGATGCCGGCTATTGCTTTACGGGGGCTTTCAACCGCGATGGCGACGAGACCTACACCGTGGTTTTGAACTCCAGCACCACCGATCAGCGCTTTGCCGACACCGCCGCCCTCGCTAACTGGTACTACGGCCACAAGGTCACGGTCGCAATCGCCAATACGCAGGAAAAGACCGCCAACGGCAACCCGCTCATCGCACGCATCAGCCAGACCGACTGGACGGATAAGACGATCGACGCCACGCTCGCCGATCCCGCGGCGCAGGCGACCGTCTTTTCGCTTGCCGGAGAGGTGACCGAGAAGGTTACCTACGACGACCTTTCGGGCACGGTACATGTAGGCGACAAGGTGGGTAGCGTCACTCTCAAGCAAGACGGCGCCAAGATTGCCGTCATGGATTTGGTTGCCGACGAGGAAGGCTCGGGGCCGAATCCCATTGAGTGGCTGCTCGTGAAGCTCGACCGCCTAGGCCGTCGCATCGACAACCGCCCGCTCACGGCAGAAAGCGAGACCGTGGCAAAGGCACCCGAGGTATAGGGCCGGGATAACATCACATTCGAACCAATATGAGGCGTCCAACGGGGGCGCCTCTTTTTTGAGGGTTCGAATCCCCAGCTAACGTAGCTGATATTAAAAAAGGGCCCCAAATGGGACCCTTCTTTAAATTTAAACTGGCGGAGAGCTGGGGATTCGAACCCCAGATGCCCTTTTGGGGCATACTCGCTTAGCAGGCGAGCACCTTCGGCCTCTCGGTCAGCTCTCCGTAACAGCCGTTCTATAGTAACCAAACAGCCGAGGATGGGCAAGGGGAAATTTGCGACGATTCTTTGTTGCCGGTAATCGTCTCGGCCAATTATCTCAATCCGTAACAGTTAGGGGCCAAATCACCGTCCAGATGTTGCAGATTGAGATAAACGAGCCGGGCCATATAGCTATTTTGTTCAGTATGCTGAGCAAAACGAAGCCAATTCTGTTCACCATACTGAACAAACGGGATGTGGAGCGTGAGCCTGTCTTGCCGCGCCGCCCCTACCCCAGTGAGCGGTTGAGGGAGCCGAGCTCGTCGTTGCCCATGGTGCGCCACATTTGGAAGATGCAGCCGCGTGCCAGGAAAAAGAAGCCGTTGTCGACCAGCTGCACGGCAGCATCCGCCAGCTGATTGGTCACAGCGGACACCGGCGGTAGCTCGAGTCCGGCCTTGCGGATGGTCTCGACCGCTTCCTCAAACGTCGGCGGCTCATTGACGCCCATCTCGTTCATAAGGCCCTGCATTTCCTCCAGCGCACTGCTGCCCGACTCCTCACCGCGTGGCACCAGACGATAACAGGCCAGCGCCAGCTCGAGCTGATCGCAGTTCCAATAGGCAAACGCCAGGCGATAGAACAGATAGCCGATCGCGGAACGGTCGCTGGCAATGCGCAGGCCGTGACGCGCCACCTCGATAATCTCATCAAAGCGCTCCAGACGCGCCAGCACGTTGATAAGTGCAAAGTGCGATTGCATGGACGAGCGCGCCAGATCGTAAAGATGGCGCACCTCGGGCAATGCCCGCTCAAAATCCTCCTGATCGGCGTAAAAGCTGCAGATCTCGTGCTGGGCAAAGTACAGCGCATCGGGCGCGCGCAGGATGCGCACAGAGCGGTCCTCTTCCAACACCGGCAGCACCATGCGCACCACCTGGTTATCGCAAAATTGCGTCTGAACCGGACCAGTTGCCAAGAGCTCGGTAACGGCGCATTTGGCTTCTAGCTCCTCGACAAGGCGAGAAAAGCCCTCAAACGCACCCGTGCGGTCGACCTTGGCCTGCTCGCGCAGTTCAACGACGCGCGCCACATACGGATCGTCACCCTCTTCCATGACTTCCAACTCGTCAGCCGTATCGGCAAGCAGCAAGTCGCGCAACGCCGGCGGCAGCGGACGATGGTCGTCACGCGGGCGAGCGTGAACCTCCGCTGACTCAATCATATCCGGCGTGGTCGCCTCATATGCCTCAAGCATGCGCTTGCACGGCATATCGTCCATATCCATGCTCTCAAGATCCTTGGCGACGGGAACACAATCGGCAAGATACTCGGCACGGGCAAAGGAATACGTTGCGACGATGTGCACATCCTGCTCATCGTCGGGAGCCTCAATCTGCACGTAGCAGCGCGTGATGCAGGCACCCGCGGCAAAGCAAGCCGCCGCAAGCGTGAGCGCTACGCGCGCGTCGTGCTCCGCGGCCCAGATCTCGCGCACACCCTCGTCCAGCTCACGCCAGACGTCATCCTGAGCGTCATATTCACGTTGCGGCATGGTATCAACGACAGAGCGCCCAAACTGGACGAGCATAATCCCCTCGGCAACGTTCACTCGATAGGTATAGTCAAGCCGTGTGACCACGTTAAGCGCCTCGACAATTCGCGCAAAGCGGGTGCGCACGTCCCACTCGCCACCCGGCTGGCATGCAACCGTCCCCGGCTTGGCCCACGGGTTGTCGCTCGAGATCGTATCGAGCAACCGGGGGACATCGTTGGTCGTTTTAGCGATATGCCACGAGTCAAAGAGCGCACAGCCCTCAAGGCTCGGCGACGAGGCTGCGGGGGCCAATCCGGCCCCGATACGTTCAAGGATGCCGGAGAGGCGGTTCAGGCGACACTCAATGGCAAGCAAGGTATCGATCTCATCTTGATCTAACAGGCTGCGATCGA
This sequence comes from uncultured Collinsella sp., assembly GCA_934643435.1. Lineage (GTDB taxonomy): Bacteria > Actinomycetota > Coriobacteriia > Coriobacteriales > Coriobacteriaceae > Collinsella. Next base: position 973 of record CAKUCJ010000026.1, on the reverse strand, counting down.
AATTTAGATAGAAAAGCTTCGAGCGATCGATACGGGCCAAGTTCATTTCAGTCTTTGCCGCTATGGTGCGCAGGTGAGGCAGATTGACTTCACCCATCAGGGCCGCGGCATAACGCTCGATGCCGCTCGGATTGTCCTTATGGTCAATGCGGTAGAGCAGCGTCTCGATGGCATCGGGAAGTGGCGTCGAATCAAAGCCCAGAAACACTTCGATCGGCTCGGGCAGCTTGACGAGCTTAATCTTGTCGACGACATTGTGCGTACTCTCGTCGAGCCTATCGGTGTTTGACGTGCTCGCGATAGCATTTTCGGAATCGGCGAATATGACGTAGCGCAAGAACATAGATGCCATGAACTCACCGTAAGGGAGGCTGCGGGCCGAATTCCATGTCTCGCGATCGGACTGCTCGCGCATGGGGCCTTTTGGAGAGCCGATGACCCGTGCCCGGGGACGCATCGTCCCATCGGTGCCCCTTACCGCAATCTCGCCAATGCTGGAGTCGGACTCATCAAGAACCAGTTGCATATCGGGATCATCGGGCAACGGCGCCTCGCTAACGGGACGGTCCACCTTGTACACTTCGCCCGAAACGCTCACGTAGCCTAAAAGTGACACATGGCTCTTGCCGACGAATTCAACGACGTAGCATGATTCATGCGGATCGTCGCCAAAGAGTTTCCAGACAACGCCATACGAGCGCCCCGCGGGCTGCTCGGGCATCGCCGAAAAGCGCTTCTTGGGATCGAGAAACTTGAGCTTGTAGGTCGGACGCTCTGCCACGAAATATCACCCTGATCGGTCGTCTGTAGGAGAAGTGGCCGCGGATGGAGCGCGGCATCTACTCGAAATCTTACACGACTCGATAAGAATAGTTTCCCGCGACGAAGACGTCCGACCTTGCAAAAGCATCGACGTAAAAGAAAAGCCCCCGTTGCCGGAGGCTTTGATCTCAAATGGTGCGGCGTATAGGAT
>CAKUCJ010000025.1 GCA_934643435.1 uncultured Collinsella sp. | reverse complement strand
CGCAGAGGCTCCCGTCGAGGAGGCCGCTGCCGAGGCCGAGACCACCGAGGCTGCTGAGTAAATAGCTCGCCGCGGAAACACTCGCATTCATGGCATAAGGGCCGCGCACCCGTTTGGGTGCGCGGTCCTTTTCCATTTGAAGCAAAACCTGCCAAAATGAACCCGTCTCTTATTTGGCGGGCTAACGTTGGGAGGTTGCGTGGACACAACGACGGTTCAAGATAATCGCGAGCTTGCAGCCGCAAAGAAACGCGCCCTCGATGCGGCCTTTTATAGGAAGGGCATTGCCATCGCGGCGCTATCGAGCTGCATGTACGCGCTCTATACGGCGTTTGTTACTGCCGGCCAGCTCTTTGGTGTCTGGGTAGATTGGTTTGGCACGCTTGATCCCACCAGCCTTCTCGTCGTGTTTATCCTGCCCACGATCGCTTCGGGTATCAACGACACGCTCAGCGCCGTTTGGGCAACATTGTTCACCGTCAAACAGGGAAAGATTGTCGACCTCGCTCGTTGCATCGCCTCAAAGCCCGGCATCATTGTCGTTGCCGCTGCCGCCCTCGGCGGACCCATTGCCTCTGCTTCCTACGTGATCGCACTCTCGCAGGCAGGAACCCTTGCCGTTCCCATTGCGGCGCTCAATCCCGCGATCGGCGCGATCCTTGCCCGTATCTTTTACAAGCAGCCGCTCGGCCCTCGAGTTGGTGCCGGCATCGGTATCTGCGTGGTTGCCGGCGTCATGATCGGCGGCGCCGGGCTCGGCGGCCAGCCTGCGCCCGGTATGGCGCTCGGCTTGGGGCTGGCGCTGCTTGCCGCCCTGTGCTGGGGTATCGAGGGCTGCGTGGGCGGTCGCGCCACCTGCATGGTCGATCCGCAGATCGCCATCAACATCCGCCAGCTTGTCTCGGGTCTCGGAAACCTGTGCTTGGTACTGCCTGTTCTTTCCTTGGCGTGCGGCGAATCCCTTGGGCTGAGTTACACCTATGTCGCCCATGCGTTCACGGACGGCTCCTCGATTACCTTTTTCGCTTGCTCGGGCTTTGCCGCCTATTTTTCGTTTATGAGCTGGTATCGCGCGAACGCTATGTGCGGCACGGCGCTGGGCATGGCCATTAACGGCACCTATACCTTTACGGCGCCGCTGCTCACGTGGGTCATCGTCGGGCTGGTTCTGGGATTTGACGGCTATGCACTGCCGTCGGTTGCCTGGATTGCGGCGGTCGTCAACCTGGTGGGCATTTGTCTTATCGCCGTGAACCCACTGGATGTGTTTAAGAAGGTCGGAGGGTCGGATGCTGCCGCTTAACTACGCCATGCTCAAATACTTTACCTGTCACGGCGAGGCCTGCGTTGACGACGTTATGGCCGAGCTTGCGCCCGAATACGCGTCTTTTGCCGCTTTTACCAAGCCGCGTATGCAAGAGGCGCTCATGACTGCGCACAAAAACGGTCTGATCGACGAAATCCGCTTTGATTTAGATGCCGAGGGCGAGCTCCGTGTTTTCTATCGCGCAGATGGTGCCCAGCGAAGGACTATCAACGCTTATCTGGGCTCATGACCGATCTGAAAAAACCGCTCCAAATTGACAGGCTTGTCGTAGTTATTACGTGGTCGATGATGTCGACCGCATAGGCGGCGCCTTGTTTGGCTAAAGTACAATTATCTGTGTTTAACTCGCCCAAAGTTTCGCACCGCGGGCGATGGCCAAAAAGGAAAACCACATGGGATTCATGTCAAAGCTGCTGTCCTTTGGATCCGATAAGGACCTTAAGCGCTACTACAAGATCGTCGATCAGATCAACGGTCTTGAGCCTCAGTTTGAGAAGATGACCGAGGAGGAGCTCCGCGGCCAAACCGAAAAGTTCCGTGCGCGTTACGCCAACGGTGAGTCGCTCGACGACATGCTTCCCGAGGCTTTTGCCACCGTTCGTGAGGCCTCCAAGCGCACTATGGGCATGCGCCATTTCGACGTGCAGCTCATCGGCGCCATGGCTCTTCACGAGGGCCACATTGCCGAGATGAAGACCGGCGAGGGCAAGACGCTCGTCTCCACGCTGGCCGGCTATCTCAATGCCATTTCCGGCAAGGGCGTGCACGTCGTTACCGTTAACGACTATCTGGCCAAGCGCGACTCCGAGTGGATGGGTCGTATCTACAAGTATCTGGGCATGACCGTTGGCCTGCTGCAGAACAATATGCCGCTCGAGCTTAAGCGCCCGGCCTACCAGGCCGACGTCACTTACGGCACCAACTCCGAGTTCGGCTTCGATTACCTGCGCGATAACATGGTCACCCGCCCCGAGCAGCGTGTTCAGCGCGGTCACAACTACGCCATCGTCGACGAGGTCGACTCCATCCTGATCGACGAGGCTCGTACGCCCCTCATCATCTCGGGCGCCGGCACCAAGTCTGCAAGCACCTACAAGGACTTCGCGCGTGCTGTGCGCGGCTTGGAACGCGGCGAGGACGTGTCGCACGATATGCTCACCGCCACCGAGGACGTGGAGCCCACGGGCGACTACGTCATGGACGAGGCCAAGCACACCATCGCCGCCACCGAGCGCGGCCTTAAGAAGATCGAGCGCCGCCTGGGCATCGAGGATATCTACGCCGACCTTTCGGGCCAGCTGGTCAACCACCTGCAGCAGGCGCTGAAGGCCCAGTACATGTTCCATCGCGACAAGCAGTACGTGGTCACCAACGGCGAGGTCAAGATCGTCGATGAGTTCACCGGCCGTATCATGGAGGGCCGCCGCTACTCCGAGGGCCTGCACCAGGCCATCGAGGCCAAAGAGGGCGTGCTCGTGCGCGAGGAGAACCAGACGCTGGCCACCATCACCCTGCAGAACTACTTCCGTCTGTATGACAAGCTCTCCGGCATGACCGGTACGGCCCTGACCGAGGACGCCGAGTTCCGCGAGATCTACAAGCTACCCGTCGAGGTCATTCCTCCCAACAGGCCCGTGCAGCGTGTGGACCACGAGGACCTGGTTTACCGCACCATTCAGGCTAAGTACAACGCCGTTGCCGACGAGGTCGAGCAGCGCCACGCCAAGGGCCAGCCGGTCCTGGTGGGCACCGTCTCCATCGAGAGCTCCGAGAAGCTGTCCGCCGCCCTCACCAAGCGCGGCATCGCGCATGAGGTCCTCAACGCCAAGCACCATGAGCGCGAGGCCCATATCGTGGCCCAGGCTGGTCGCTATGGCGCCGTGACCATCGCCACCAACATGGCCGGCCGTGGTACCGACATCTTGCTGGGCGGCAACCCCGACGAGCTGGTGCGCGAGCGCCTGGAGTACGCGGGTCTGACCATGGAGGACGTGACCCCCGAGCAGCTCGAGCAGCTCAACGCCGAGGCCAAGCAGACCTGCAAGGCCGAGCGCGAGCGCGTGCTTGCCGCCGGCGGTCTGACCGTTATCGGCACCGAGCGCCATGAGTCCCGCCGTATCGACAACCAGCTGCGTGGCCGTTCCGGCCGTCAGGGCGATCCGGGCGAGACCCAGTTCTACCTGTCGCTCGAGGACGATCTGATGCGTTTGTTTGGCGGCGACAAGATGGACCGCGTCTCCAAGATGATGGTTACGGCCGATATGGGCGACGACATGCCGATCCAGCACAAGATCATCTCCAAGGCCGTCGAGAGCGCCCAGCACAAGGTCGAGAGCATCAACTTCTCCATGCGTAAGAGCGTTCTTGAGTACGACGACGTCATGAACAAGCAGCGCCAGGTCATCTACGCCGAGCGCAACAAGATTCTGGACGGCAAGGACCTGACTAACCACATTACCGAGGTCATGCACGATACCGTGTACCGCTGCGTCCAGGAGTTCTGCACCAAGGACAGCCGCGAGGGCGAGCGCGACCTTGAGGGCCTGTGCAAGTGGGTCGTCGAGCTGACCGGTCATATCGATACTCCTCAGTTCCCCGACGAGGACTTTGAGGCCCTGGCCGCCGATGTCTTGGCCTATGTCGAGAAGTGCTACAACATGAAGGCCGAGCGTCTGGGCGAGGACCTGATGCGCGAGCTCAACACCCAGGTCATGCTGCGCGTCATCGATACGCGCTGGATGAACTACCTGCAGGAGATGGACTACCTCAAGACCGGCATTGGCCTGCGTGGCTTTGGTCAGCGCGACCCGTTGGTTGAGTACAAGACCGAGGCCTACGGCGCGTTCCAGATGCTTGTCGATACCATGTACGAGGATTATCTGCGCACGGTTCTGCGCATCGAGATTAAGGCTGCCCCGCAGGCTGTGGAGCACAAGGAGGAACCCGCTCTTAAGGGTGCGCACTTCTCTGGTCCCGCCGAGGTCGACGGCGACAACGGCGATTCGGTGCTGCGTAAGCAGGCTCAGGTGCAGGCCCGTACTGCCGTCCAGGGTGGCCCTGCAGCCGTTAACAACGGTGGCAAGGTGACGACCTACCGCAAGTCCGAGAGCGACGACCCTTACGTCAACGTGGGCCGCAACGACCTGTGCCCCTGCGGTAGCGGCAAGAAGTTTAAGCACTGCCACGGCAGGAATCGTTAATGGCCGAGGCTCTAGAGGTAACGCCCGCCGAGTTGGACGCTTTTGCGGACCGACTCGGCGAGGTCGAGTCGTATCTCCATTTGGACGAGAAGCGCATCCGCGTGACGGAGCTCGAGGCCAAAAGCGTCGCTCCCGGCTTTTGGGACGACGCCGATGCCGCTCGCGCCACCATGGAGGAGATCGCGCGTGCCAAGGAGGACATCGCTGCCGTGGATACCGCGCGCGGTGAGCTCTCCGATGCCCGTGCCGCGCTGGAGCTTGCCGAGGAAATGGGCGACGACCCGGATGCCGCCGCATTGCGCGAGGAGGCTGCCGCCACGGCGGAGCGCCTGGCGCGCGCTATCGACGAGCTCGAGCTTGCGAGCTGGTTTACCGGCGAGTTCGATCACGGTGACGCGATTGTGACCATCAAGCCCGGACAGGGCGGTTTGGAGGCCCAGGACTGGACCTTCATGCTCTTTAAAATGTACATGAAGTACTGCCAACGTCGCGGGTGGAAGGTCACCATCAACGATTGCCCCGCGGCCGAGGTCATCGGCATCGATCGCGCCACCTTTACCGTCGAAGGCAAGGACGCCTTCGGTATGCTTCGCGCCGAGGCCGGCGTCCACCGCCTGGTGCGCATTAGCCCTACCGACGACAAGAAGCGCCGTCAGACTACGTTTGCCGGCGTCGAGGTCATTCCGGTGCTGCCCGACGATATCGACATCGAGATTAACCCCGATGACATCCGCGTCGACGTGTACCATGCAAGCGGCCCGGGCGGTCAGGGCGTCAACACCACCGATTCCGCTGTGCGCGTGACGCATTTCCCCAGCGGCATCGTGGTGACTTGCCAAAACGAGCGTAGCCAGATTCAGAACAAGGCCGCGTGCATGCAGATCCTCAAGGCCCGCCTGTACGAGATTGAGCTCGAAAAGCGTGCCGAGGCCCTGGATGAGATTCGCGGACCCAAGACCACGATTGGTTTTGGCAACCAGATTCGCAGCTACGTGCTCTACCCGTACCAGATGGTTAAGGACCTGCGCACGGGTGTGGAGACCAGCAACGTCGAGGCCGTTCTTGACGATGGCGATTTGGATCCGTTTGTTATCGGCTATCACCGTTGGGCAACGGGCAACGCTGACGTGGAGACTCCATCCGCCTAAACCCTTGGATTATGCGGGGATGGGTACAAAACCCTCTGGACCGGGCGTTTTGTATCCAGAACAAACTCTGTGCAGGGGTGGTTTTTGCCCGACGAATCGGTAGAATCGAATAGAAGAAGAAGTTCAAAGCGCATCCGATGGGGTGCGCTTTTTTGAGGGAGGCAGCATGGCATATCGTCTGGACATCAAGCGCATTCTTTCGATGAACTTCTTTCACGATCTGCCCCAGATTATGTTGGGATGCGCCTTGGCCGCCATCGCGACCGACCTGTTTTTGATTCCCAATGGCCTTGCCGCCGGTGGCGTTACGGGCCTTGCGACGATTATCCAGGCGGTCGGCGCCTCGCACGGCGTGTCGCTTCCCGTCGGTATCCAGACCATCGTGATGAACGCCTTGCTGTTGCTGGTTGTTGTGCGCGAGGGCGGCATGTTCTACGTGGTGCAGACGGCGACGGGCTTTGTGCTGCTGGGCTTCTTTACCGACCTGTTCGCCCCGTTTGTAGCGCCTCTGGCAGATGCGGACCTGATGCTCCCTGCTATGTGGGGCGGCATTATCACGGGCATCGGTTACGGCATGGTGCTGCGCGCCGGCGCCAATACCGGCGGCTCTGACACGATTGGCCAAATCATCTCGCGCAATACCTCGCTGCCGGTGGGCTCGACCGTCATGGCGATCGATGTTGCCGTGTGCGCGGCATCGGCTCCGGTCTTCTCGCTCGAAAATGCTCTGTATGCGGGGCTTTCGATGGTTATCAGTGGCTATGTGATCGATGCCGTGGTCGATGGCGGCAATAAGCGCCGTATGGTGCTTATCATCTCGGACAAGTTCCCCGATATCGCTGCCGACATCATGTATGGTCTGGGCCGCGGCTGCACCAAGTTTAAGGCGACCGGCATGTACTCGGGTGCCGAGAAGCCGGTGATCATGGTGATCGTGAGCCGCCGTGAGCTCAACACCCTTAAGACGATCGTGCGCGAGCGCGATCCTCATGCCATCGTGACGGTTGCCGACGTTACGGAGGCCTTCGGCGAGGGATTCAAGGACATTAACGCGTAGGGCAGACTGCGCTCCATCCAAAAGACGTCCACATTGCTAAACCGTTTCATCAGCGGTACTGCCTGCTAAATTGTTTGAATAATGATAAAAACTCTGGTAAAGCCCTCAGTTTCCAGCATAATGAATGACGTACGTGCATTGCGGCTGTGTTGGGATTACCTTCTGTGCCGTGCGCATCTTGTCTAATGAGGATGAAAGGAAGGCACAATGAGCGACGAAGAGCTCAAAAAGGTTGCCAACGAGGTAAGGAAGGGCATCGTCACCGGCGTGCACGCTGCCAAGTCCGGCCATCCGGGCGGTTCGCTCGGCGCCGCCGACATCATGACCTATCTGTACTTTGAGGAAATGAACGTCGACCCGGCCGATCCCCGCAAGGCCGACCGCGACCGCTTTGTGCTCTCCAAGGGCCACTGCGCTCCGGGCCTGTACGCCGTGCTCGCCGAGCGCGGTTTCTTCCCCAAGGAGGACCTCGAGACGCTGCGCCATATCGGCAGCCACCTGCAGGGCCACCCCAACATGAACGACACCCCGGGCGTCGACATGTCCACCGGCTCGCTGGGCCAGGGTATCTCCGCCGCCGTCGGCATGGCCGTTGCCGCCAAGCACTGGGGCGACACGTACCGCACCTACGCCCTGCTGGGCGACGGCGAGAGCGAGGAGGGCCAGGTCTGGGAGGCCGCCATGTTTGCCGGCAACCAGCAGCTCGACAACCTCTGCGTGATCGTCGACCACAACGGCCTGCAGATCGACGGCCCCGTCGAGGAGGTCAACGACCCCATGCCGCTCGCCGACAAGTTCCGCGCCTTCAAGTTCCACGTGGTGGAGCTCGCCGACGGCAACGACTTCGACCAGATCCGCGCCGCCTTTGCCGAGGCCCGCGCCACCAAGGGTCAGCCGACCGCCATTATCGCCGAGACCACCAAGGGCAAGGGCGTCTCCTTTATGGAGAACCAGGTGGGTTGGCACGGTAAGGCCCCCAATGATGAACAGTTTGAGCAGGCCATGGCAGAGCTCACGGCCGCCGGAGAGGAGCTCTAGGATGGCAGACGTCAAGAAAATCGCCACGCGCGTAAGCTACGGCGAGGCCCTCGTCGAGCTCGCCAACGAGCACGATGACTTTGTGGTCCTCGACGCCGACCTGGCCGCCGCCACGCAGACCGGCAAGTTCAAGGCAGCCTGCCCCGACCGCTTCTTCGACGTCGGGATTGCCGAGAGCAACCTGATGGGTGTTGCCGCCGGTATCGCAACCACCGGTCGCGTTGCCTTTGCGAGCACCTTTGCCATGTTCGCCGCCGGCCGCGCCTTTGAGCAGGTCCGCAACTCCATCGGCTATCCGCACCTCAACGTTAAGATCGGTGCCACGCACGCCGGTATCTCGGTTGGTGAGGATGGCGCCACGCACCAGTGCTGCGAGGACATCGCGCTCATGCGCACGATTCCGGGCATGACGGTGATCGTTCCCGCCGACGATGTCGAGGCTCGCGCCTGCGTGCGCGCCGCCTACGAGTTTGAGGGACCGGTCTACATGCGCTTCGGCCGCCTGGCGACGCCGGTCATCAACGATCGCGAGGACTATGAGTTCAAGATCGGTCGCGGCGTAGTCGTGCGCGAGGGGTCCGATGTGACGATCGTCGCCTGCGGCCTTATGGTCGCTGAGGCGCTCGCTGCTGCCGAGGCGCTCGCCGCCGATGGCATCGATGCCGAGGTTATCAACATGCACACGATCAAGCCGCTCGACGAACGTCTGGTTGTCGCCAGCGCAAAGAAGACCGGTCGCGTGGTCACTGCCGAGGAGCATTCGACTATCGGCGGTCTTGGCGAGGCCGTTGCCTCGGTGCTTGCCGAGCAGCATCCGGTGCCGATGCGTCGCGTCGGCGTGCGCGATGTGTACGGCGAGTCCGGCCCCGCGGTCGATTTGCTGCACAAGTACGGTTTGGATGCCGACGGCATCGAAGCCGCGGTCAGGTCCGTGCTGTAAGGAGGGTTTTCCATGGGATTTGTATCTGCCAATCAGGTGACGATTGGCCACGCCGCCGCCTCGCGCGAGGACGCGTTGCATTATCTGTCCGAGCAGGCTGTTGAGCTCGGTTTTGCCGATGACGCGTCTGCCGTAGAGGCCGCCTTTATTGCTCGCGAAAATGAGGCCGAAACCGGTCTTGTCGCTGGTTTTGCCGTTCCGCATGCCAAGAGCGATGCGATTCATACGCCGGGCATGGCCGTGCTCAAGTTGGCCGAGCCTGTTGAGTGGCCAAGCTTTGATGGCGTGCCCGTCGATGTGGCGCTCGCGCTGTACGTGCCCGCTGGCGAGGCTGGAACCACGCATTTGCGTCTGCTTTCCAAGGCTGCTGTGATGCTGATGGACGCTGACTTCCGCGACAAGGTGCGCGAAAGCACTGACCCCGCAGAGATTGCCGAGCTCATCAACGCCGGGCTCGAGGGCTAGAACGGGTTCTCCGTTCCATTAATCGATCCTTCTCCAAGGAAAAGGGCCGCGACGCCATAAGCGCCGCGGCCCTGCTTGCGTTTGCCCAGATAAAACCGACCAAAATAAACCTATAGGTTACGCCGTTTTACAAACGGCGTAACTGCTTGGCGCTGCGCAGGCCCCGGGCACGGCAATCTGACGTTCAACTTCACGGGCGCGACCAAAAGGTCAGCGCCCGCTTGTTTCACGTCACCTTGCCGCACCCGGAACCTGCTCGCTCACTTATGCTCAACCTGAATTGCTTAATTTGGGACGGGGCTTTTTGACTACCTGGGCAACTAAGCTGGCAAAAGTAGCCAAAGCCCCTCCCGAAAAGACCGGGCTGGCGCTGCGCCACAAAAACGGCCTATCTACTACGTTTGACCCGCACCGGTCGACCATAGCCGTGTTTTCTGAAAATCGGCAAGCCGTCTACCTGCGGTTTTAATTTCGTGTTTTTCGGCATGGTCGAGGGTGGCCAGCGAAACGTAGTAAATAGGCCCATTTCGTGGCGAGCAGTTCGATTCACGGTTCAAGGCAACCGGCTTCGAATGATCATTTGGAAGTTGCGGTGAAATGGTTCCTGGTTAGCGCAAAAAGCCGTTATTCAGGAACTATTTCGCCGCAACTTATTGGGGCGTTGCCTATTGATTCATCGCGCCGTGGATGTAGGGGGTGACCTCGGGGGAGAGGTGGCCACAGCCTAGGTTGCGGAGGGCTGATTCGATGGCGGCGGGCAGCGGGGTTTTGCCCTCGGCATCGACTGCGATGCCACCGAGGGCGGCAATCTTGGCGACGTCGGACGGGGCGGCCTCGATATGCATGCAGCCACCGACCAGTCGCGCGCGGACCTGCGAAAGGTCAAGATCGTGCAGGTAATCCTCGCAGGCGCGAATCAAGTCGACCTTTTCGCGCGTAAGCTCCTCGCCCGTGGG
>CAKUCJ010000024.1 GCA_934643435.1 uncultured Collinsella sp. | reverse complement strand
CGGTCGCTCTGGCCAAGCGATGCCGTATCCAGCCCGCGCGCGGTCAGCAACTCGGCAATGCTGCGGTCGATGAGCTCCTGCGTGGACTCCGACAAGCTCTCGACCTCGATGGGGGCGGGTTCAGTGCGCGTCGGGGCGGCGTCAAAGCACGCCATGAGCTGCTGCGCCATGGCGTTGATGTTGCGCACGGTCGAAAGATCGGTGTTGACGCAGAGCATGCCGACGATCTCGTCGTTCTCGCGGATAAAGAACGTCGCGGACTCCAGCGTCTTGCCGCCGGCGCCGCGGCCCTCGTAGCCCGTAATAAACGGCAGGTCGCGATACTTGGGGTCGTGCATAATCTTGAGCGCTAGGTCCGTTGCGGGACCGCCGACCTTACGGCCGCTTACGATGCCGTTGCGGATATCGATGATGGCATGGTCGATGTCCGAGAAATCGTGCAGGACAATCTCGCTGTTCTTGCCGAGTATCTGCTCCAAGAAATCGACCATCGGCAAAAAGCGACGTACGGTCTCGTTCACGGGCAACTCCTTTGGATTCTATCGAAGGCGTTCATAACAATTTTTTCTCATGGTAACACGGCGCTTATCATTCCGTATATCCGCAGGTACACGACGTAATGCAGACGAACGGTAGGAATTTGGCGGTAAACGGTCGACCAAAAGAAATGTAAGATGCTACTCAGAGCAAGCACGTTTCTGACCTGCGAAAATGCTTTATTCCACCTGAAGAATAGTCTGATAACAAAAAATTATTATTGAGTATAAGAAAAATCTTTAATACGATATGAAACGAAGGCACAACCTCAACCACGCACTGCGTCAAAATAGACGTCTAGATGCGAAAATTCTATTTCGAGGATTGGTGGTCAAATGGCCCAGGAGACGGTAACGAACGGCACTGAAGCCCTGTTTACTCGTGAAGGCAAGCCCCCTGTACAGGAAATGATCCCGTGTGCTCTTCAGCACGTGCTGGCATCGTTTGCCGGCATTATTACCCCGGCAGTTATCATCGCCGGTGTCTATGGCTTCGATAGCCAGCAGAGCACCGACATCATTCAGGTCGCCCTTATTCTTTCGGCAATCGATACGGCCCTTCAGGCCTTCGCTCCTTTCCGTCGCATTGGCGGCGGCCTGCCCATCGTCATGGGCGTTTCTTTCGCGTTCCTCCCGGCCCTGCAGGCCATGGGCGCCTCGGGCTTTAGCTTTGGTGCGCTGCTGGGCGGCGAGATCGTCGGCGGCGCCGTCGCGGTCCTCTTTGGTCTGGCTTACAGCAAGATCAAATGGCTGTTCCCGCCCGTCGTGACCGGTACGGTCATCTTCTCCATTGGCGTTTCGCTCTATCCCACGGCCGTCAAGTACATGGCCGGTGGCATGGGTACGCCGCTGTGGGGCACCCCGCAGGCCTGGTGCGTCGCTCTGATCACCTTCGCCGTGGTCTTTGCGCTCGCCAACTTTGGCAAGGGCACGCTCAAGCTGGGTTCCGTGTTCTTTGGCATGATCGTCGGCATGATCGTCTCAATCCCCTTCGGCATGATCGACTTCTCCAGCGTCGCCACCGCCCAGGTCTTCGCCCTTCCCAAGCTCATGCCCTATGCGCTCGAGTTTGATCCCGAGGTCTGCATTACCCTCGCCGTCGTGTTCCCCATGGTCGCCATCCAGGTTATCGGCGATGTGTCCGCAGCCTGCCTGGGCTCCATCGACCGTATGCCGACCGAGCGCGAGCTCTCCGGCGCCATCGTCTCCCAGGGCCTCACCTCTATGGTCGGCGGCTTCCTCGGCGGCCTTCCCACGAGCGCCCTTGGCCAGAACGTGGGCATCATCTGCTCCAACAAGGTCGTCAACAAGTGGGTCTTTGTGATCATCGCGGCCGTCTTTGCCATCGCCGGTCTGTTCCCGCAGCTCTCTGCCGTGCTCTCCGCAATCCCGCAGCCCGTCATCGGCGGCGCTACCGTCGGCGTCTTTGGCACCATCACCATGAATGGTGTGCGCATGTTCACCCGCGAGGGCCTCACGCAGCGCACCACCACCATCGTCGGTACCTCGGTCGTCTTTGGCCTGGGCATCTGGATGGCCAGCGGCTGCCTCGCCGGCGAGGGCATGCCCGCCTGGGTGTCTACCGTCATTGGCTCCAACGCCGTGACCCCCACCGCCATCATGGCCATCGTGCTTAACTTGATCCTTCCGCAGACGCCGGTCGTGGCTCAGCACATCGATGCCGCCAAGGACGCCGCCGTGGATCTGGTCTTGCCCGAGAGCAAGAAGTAACCAATTCGGTGCTACTCGTCGGCGGACGTATCGCCTCGTCCGCCGACGTCACGCGGCGTCAAGCCGCACTTCAAAGGGCTTGTCCCTTTGGTGAAGCGTTGACGGGAGAGGGCCCGTTTCCGGTGCAGGCCGGCGCTTCGCACTTCCACTATGTCAGAGGTGTCAAACCCCGCCTTTGATGTTGAAGGGAGCATTCATGCTTCTGGTCGCTAACGGTTCCGTCTTTACCCGCAACGCTCAGACCCCGTTCATTCCCAACGGTGCGGTCGCCATTGACGGAGATACGATCGTCGAAGTGGGCCCCGAGTGCGAGCTCAAGGCCAAGTACCCGGATGCCGAGTACGTCGACGCCCGGGGCAACCTCATCATGCCCGGACTCATCAACTGCCACACCCACATTTACTCGGGTCTGGCCCGCGGCCTTGCCATTAAGGGCTGCAACCCCACCAACTTCCTGGAGAATCTTGAGCAGCAGTGGTGGAAGATCGACGACAATCTGACGCTCGATGGCACCAAGGCCAGCGCCTATGCCACGATCCTGGATTCCATCCGCGACGGCGTCACCACGATCTTCGATCACCACGCGAGCTTCTGCGAGATCCCGGGTAGTCTCTTTACCATTAAGGACGCCGCTCAGGAGCTGGGCATGCGTTCGTGCCTGTGCTACGAGGTCTCCGACCGCCGCGGTCAGGAAAAGTGCGACCAGGCCATTGCCGAGAACGCCGAGTTTGCCCAGTGGGCCGCCAAGGAGCGTCGCGATAACGACAACCACATGATCGCTGCCATGTTTGGCGGTCACGCCACCTTTACGCTGTCGGACGAGACCATGGACAAGATGGCCGAGGCCAACAACGGCCTGACCGGCTTCCACATCCATGTGTGCGAGGGCATGAACGACGTGTGGGATTCCCGCCTCAACCGCGGTGGCATCAGTCCCGTCGAGCGCCTGTTGCAGCACAACCTGCTCGGTCCCGACACCATGCTCGGCCACTGCATCCACGTGACGCCCGCCGAGATGGATATCGTCAAGGAGTCCGGCACCTGGCTGGTCAACAACCCCGAATCCAATATGGGCAACGCCGTGGGCTGCGCCCCCGTGCTCGAGTTCTTCCGCCGCGGCATCCCCGTGTGCATGGGCACCGACGCCTACACCCACGATATGCTCGAGAGCCTCAAGGTCTTCCTGATTATCCAGCGTCACAACGCCGCCATGCCCAATGTGGGCTGGTGCGAGGCCATGACCATGCTGTTCGAGAACAATGCCAAGATGGCCAGCAAGTACTTCGACCGCAAGCTCGGCGTGCTCGAGGCCGGTGCCGCCGCCGACGTCATCGTCATGGACTACAAGCCCTTTACGCCGCTGAGCGAGGAGAACATCGACGGCCACATGCTCTTTGGCATGATGGGCAAAAACTGCCGCACCACCATCATCAACGGCCGCGTCCTGTACAAGGATCGCGAGTTTGTTGGCATTGATGAGGACAAGATCAACGCGTGGACCATGGCCGAGTCTAAGAAGCTTTGGGGCACGCTCAACGAGCGCACCTACTAATTCACAAGTAGATTCACGCGCGTCGGATGTTTCGCCACATTCGACGCGCGTATAGGCGGCCTCCGCGGGGTCGCCGGCGCTGTGCTAGCGCTACACCGTATTTCGCCCGCCGCGCGGTCTCGTCGGGCGTTACAGAGAGGAGCTCATTATGAGCGACATCATGAGGCCGATCCCGTTTTCGCAGCTGATGAACTGGATCATCGAGGAGCACAAGACCCAGGGCGCCGTCTTTGGCGTGCGCAAGGTGGTCACGACCAACCAGGAGGGCGCGCTTCCCATTTTTGACGAGCGCATCGAGACTCCGTTTGGCCCGGCCGCCGGCCCCAACACGCAGCTTGCCCAGAACATCATTGCCTCCTATGTGGCGGGAGCACGCTTCTTTGAGCTCAAGACCGTCCAGGTCATGGACGGCGAGGAGCTTTCCAAGTGCGTCAACAAGCCCTGCATCGTGGCGCAGGACGAGTGCTACAACTGCGAGTGGTCGACCGAGCTCGAGGTTCCGCAGGCATATGCCGAGTACGTGAAGGCATGGTTCGCCTGCCACCTCATTGCTCGCGAGTATGGCCTGGGCAGCCCGGACGGCTTTGTCTTTAACATGTCCGTGGGTTATGACCTGGAGGGCATCAAGAGCCCCAAGGTCGATGCCTACATCGAGGGTATGAAGGACGCCAGCGGCTCCGAGGTCTGGAACGAGTGCCGCGAGTGGGCCCTTGCCAACCTGGACAAGTTTGAGCATGTCGACGCCGCGTTTGTCGAGTCCATCCCGGCGCGCGTGTCCAACTCCATCACCGAATCCACGCTGCATGGCTGCCCGCCGGCGGAGATTGAGCGCATTGCGACCTATCTGATCACCGAGAAGGGCCTCAACACCTACATCAAGTGCAACCCCACGCTGCTGGGCTATGAGTTTGCCCGCCAGCGCCTCAACGAGCTGGGCTTTGACTACATCGTCTTCGATGACACGCACTTCCGCGAGGACCTGCAGTGGGCCGACGCCGTGCCCATGTTCGAGCGTCTGATTGCCCTGTGCGCCGAGCGCGGCCTGGAGTTTGGCGTCAAGCTGACCAACACCTTCCCCGTCGACGTGACGAGGAACGAACTGCCCTCCACCGAGATGTACATGTCCGGCCGTTCGCTGTTCTCGCTGACCATCGAGGCCGCCCGCCGCATTACCGAGCAGTTCGATGGCAAGCTGCGCATCAGCTACTCCGGCGGCGCCACGGTCTACAACATCCGCGCCCTGTACGATGCCGGCATTTGGCCCGTCACCCTGGCGACCGACGTGCTCAAGCCCGGTGGCTACGAGCGCTTTAGTCAGATGGCCGGCGAGTTTGCCGACCTGGACGGCAAGCCGTTCGCGGGCGTCTCTCTCGAGGCCGTGACCGCGATCCAGACCGATTCGCTCACCAACCCGCTCTACAAGAAGCCGCTGCGCCCGCTGCCCGACCGCAAGGTCGCCGGCAAGAGCCCGCTTAACGACTGCTTTACCACGCCGTGCCGCACGAGCTGCCCCATCCAGCAGGACATTCCCGCCTACCTGGCGGCTGTTGACGAGGGCCGCTACGAGGACGCGCTCAACATCATCATCGAGCGCAACGCCCTGCCGTTCATTACCGGCACCATCTGCCCGCATCCCTGCGGCCGTGCCTGCGAGCGCGCGTTCTACGAGCCCGAGGGCGCCCAGATTCGCGCCAGCAAGCTCAAGGCTGCCCGCGAGGCCATGACCGCCGTGCTGCCCAAGCTGCGCGCTCAGGCCATTGCCAACGACGGCGAGCGCAACGTTGCCGTTATCGGCGGCGGCCCGGCCGGTCTGGCGACGGCGTTCTTCCTGACGCGCGCCGGCGTGCCCGTTACCATCTTCGAGGCCCGCGACTCCCTCGGCGGTGTGGTCCGTCACGTGATCCCCGAGTTCCGTATTGCCAGCGACGATATCTCGCACGATGCTGAGCTCTGCCTGGCCTTTGGCGCCAAGGTGCAGCTCAACGCCCGCGTGGAGTCCATCGACGAGCTCAAGGCCCAGGGCTTTACCGACGTGGTCGTGGCCACCGGCGCCTGGATGCCCGGCTCTGCCGGCCTGGGCGAGGACTTGGAGCTCGACGTTCTGGAGTTCCTGGAGGCTGCCAAGAAGGGCGAGAAGCTCGAGCTGGGCGAGGATGTTGTGGTCATTGGCGCCGGCAACACCGCCATGGACGCCGCCCGCGTGGCCAAGCGCCTGGCCGGCGTGAAGAACGTGCGCCTGGTCTACCGCCGCACCAAGAAGCAGATGCCCGCCGACGAGGAAGAGCTCGATCTTGCTCTTGCCGAAGGTGTCGAGTTCTGTGAGCTGCTGGCCCCCAAGGCACTCAAC
This sequence comes from uncultured Collinsella sp., assembly GCA_934643435.1. GTDB lineage: Bacteria > Actinomycetota > Coriobacteriia > Coriobacteriales > Coriobacteriaceae > Collinsella. The sequence continues at coordinate 4,241 of CAKUCJ010000024.1, read as the reverse complement.
GGTGCCGTGCTGACCTGCGATGTTATGGAGCTTGGCGAGCCGGATGCAAGCGGCCGTCGCAGCCCCGTCGCCACGGGCGAGACCGTCGAGCTGCCCGCCACCACGGTGATCTGCGCCGTGGGCGAGGGTATCGACGCCAGCCTGTACGACGCCGCGGGCGTTGAGCACGACCGTCGCGGCCGCCTTGCCGCCACCTCCACCGGTGTCGACGGCGTCTGGGCTGCCGGTGACTGCCGCCGCGGTCCGGCCACCGTGGTCGAGGCTATCGCCGACGCCGCCGAGGTCGCCCGTGCCATCTCTGGCGTGGTCTTTAACAAGTACGCCGACCAGAATGCTCAGGCCGGTCGCGAGGACACCTGCTACGAGCGCAAGGGGTCGCTGTGCCGCGACAAGCGCAATTGCACCAAGACCCGCTGCCTGGGCTGCGGCTCGGTGTGCGAGGTCTGCTGCGACGTGTGCCCCAACCGCGCCAACGTGGCCATTAAGGTTCCGGGTCTGGACAAGCACCAGGTCGTCCATGTCGACGGCATGTGCAACGAGTGCGGCAACTGCGCCGTGTTCTGCCCCTACCAGGAGGGTCGTCCCTACAAGGACAAGCTCACCCTGTTCTGGAGCGAGCAGGACATGGAGAACTCCGAGAACGAGGGCTTCCTGGCCGTGGACGAGGATCACTTTAAGGTCCGCGTCGCCGGCACGGTCCGCACCGTCTCGGTCGATGCCGTCAACACCGGCCTTCCCGAGGCCGTCCGCCTGACCATTAGGGCCGTGCGCGACAACTATTCGTACCTTCTTAAGAAATAGGCGAGTCTTTATGGCCAAAGCTATTCAACATAACGTGGCCTACGTTGCCTGCGGAAGCGGCTGTGCTTCCGCAGGCGGCGACGCCCGCTGCAGCGAAGGCTGCATTGGCTGTGGCGCTTGCGTCACGGCCTGCCCCCACGGTGCCATCGAGCTGGTCGATGGCGTCGCCCGCGTGGACCGCTCCAAGTGCACGGGCTGTGGCCTGTGCGGTATGGCGTGCCCGCAGCGCGTGATTGCCTTCGTCCCCGGCTACCAGAACATCCTGGTGCGCTGCAACAACACCGATAAGGGCGCCATTGCCCGCAAGATCTGCGACACCAGCTGCATCGGCTGCGGCATGTGCGCCAAAAAGTGCCCCGCTGGTGCTATCCGTATCGAGGACAACTGCGCCCATATCGACGGCACGGATTGCCTGTCGTGCGGCATGTGCGCCGTCGTGTGCCCGCATGGCGCCATCCACGACCGCACTGGCATCGCCGCCGGCGTGTAGAAGGGAATCAGCATGGCACAGGAATTCACTTTTACCGTTAACGGCGTGGAGCGCACGACGACCCAAAACAAGCCGCTGCTGCGCTACCTTCGCGACGACCTGAACATCCACTCCGCCAAGGACGGCTGCTCCGAGGGCGCGTGCGGCACCTGCACCATCCATGTTGACGGTGCGGCCGTGAAGGCCTGCGTGCTCACCACGGCCCTTGCCGCCGGTCGCAACATCGTGACCGTCGAGGGCTTGCCCAATGACGTGTGCGAGGCCTTTGTGTACGCCTTTGGCGCCGTGGGCGCCGTGCAGTGCGGCTTTTGCATCCCCGGCATGGTCATGGCGGGTGCGGCGCTCATCGCCGAGGACCCCGAGCCCACCGAGGAGCAGATCAAGTACGCCATCCGCGGCAACGTGTGCCGCTGCACCGGCTACAAGAAGATCATCGAGGGCATTTCGCTGGCCGCTGCGGTGCTCCGCGGCGAAAAGCAGATCGATGAGGACCTGGAGCGCGGCGACGACTACGGCGTGGGCAAGCGCGCCTTCCGTATCGACGTGCGCAAGAAGGTGCTCGGCGAGGGCAAGTATCCCGACGACATCGACGAGCTCGATCAGCCGGGTCTGACCTATGCCAGCGCCGTGCGCTCCAAGTATCCGCGCGCCCGCGTGCTCTCCATCGACACCTCCAAGGCCGAGGCCCTGCCCGGCGTGGTGGGCATCCTGCGCGCCGAGGACGTGCCGGTCAACCAGGTCGGCCATCTTATCCAGGACTGGGACGTCATGATCGCCCAGGGCGACATCACCCGCTGCGTGGGCGACGCCATCGTACTGGTGGTTGCCGAGGACGAGGCGACACTCGAGAAGGCCAAGAAGCTCGTAAAGATTGACTACGAGCCGCTGGAGCCCGTGCGCAACATTGTCGAGGCCAGGGCCGAAGACGCCCCGCGCCTGCACGACAGCTTCTTTGCCTTTGGCAATACCGTGGAGCTCAAGGACAACGTGTGCCAGAGCCGCCACGTGACGCGCGGTGATGCCGCCAAGGCGCTGGCCGAGAGCGCGTTTACCGTGACGCAGCGCTTTACCACGCCCTTTACCGAGCATGCCTTCTTGGAGCCCGAGTGCGCCGTGGCCTTCCCGTATAAGAACGGCGTCAAGGTGCAGTCGACCGACCAGGGCGCCTACGACACGCGTAAAGAGTGCGCCCACATGTTTGGCTGGGATAACGAGCCTGAGCGCGTGGTCGTCGAGACCATGCTCGTGGGCGGCGGCTTTGGCGGTAAGGAGGACGTTTCGGTCCAGCACCTGGCCGCGCTTGCTGCCTATAAGCTTCAGCGTCCTGTGAAGTGCAAGCTCACCCGCGCCGAGTCGCTCGCGTTCCATCCCAAGCGCCACGCCATGGACGGCACCTTTACGCTGGGTTGCGATGCCGAGGGCAACTTTACCGGCCTGGACTGCGAGATCAACTTTGACACCGGTGCCTACGCGTCGCTGTGCGGCCCGGTGCTCGAGCGCGCCTGCACGCATGCCGTCGGCCCCTACAAGTACCAGAACACCGACATCCGCGGTTTTGGCTACTACACCAACAACCCGCCGGCCGGTGCCTTCCGCGGCTTTGGCGTGTGTCAGTCCGAGTTTGCGCTCGAGAGCCTGATCGACCTGCTGGCCGAGAAGGTCGGCCTGGATCCGTGGGAGATTCGCTACAAGAACGCGATTGAGCCGGGCGAGGTGCTTCCCAACGGCCAGATTGCCGACTGCTCCACGGCGCTGAAGGAGACGCTGCTCGAGGTCAAGGATGCCTACTATGCGCATCCCGGCCACGCTGGCATCGCCTGTGCCATGAAGAACGCCGGCGTGGGCGTTGGCCTGCCCGATGCCGGTCGCTGCAAGATTCGCGTCGAGGGCGGCCGTGCCGTGGTCTACGCTGCCACGTCCGACATCGGCCAGGGCTGTAACACCGTCTTTTTGCAGGACGTTGCCGAGGCCTGCGGTCTGCCGCTTCGCTGCATTGCCAACGGCGAGTGCTCGACCGAGAACGCCCCCGACTCCGGTACCACGTCCGGCTCGCGCCAGACGGTCGTGACCGGCGAGGCAGTCCGCGGTGCCGCCTTCTTGCTGCGCGACGCCATGTTTGGTGTCGAGGCCGGCAAGCCCGCGCCTGCTGCCCCGGTTGCCGCCCATGGCGACGGCGTCAAGATCGAGTACGACGATGGTCGCGCCTATCAGCTGCGCTCGCAGGAACTCGTCGCCGGTCAGGGCATGCATCCTCAGGACCCCGCGGCTGCCATTAAGGCGCTCGAGGGCTGCGAGTTTAGCTACGTGTACTTGGAGCCGACCGACAAACTGGGCGCCGACGTGCCCAACCCCAAGAGCCACATCTGCTACGGCTTCGCCACGCATGTGGTCATCCTGGACGACAACGGCCGCGTGAGCGAGGTCTATGCCGCACACGATTCCGGTAAGGTGGTCAACCCCATCTCGATTCAGGGTCAGATCGAAGGCGGCGTGCTCATGGGCATGGGCTACGCGCTTACCGAGGACTGGCCGCTCAAGGACTGCGTGCCCCAAGCCAGGTACGGCACGCTCGGGCTGTTCCGTGCGCCCGAGATTCCGGATATCCACGCCATCTACGTTGAGAAGGACGAGCTGCTGCCCGTGGCATACGGCGGCAAGGGCATCGGCGAGATCGCCACGATCCCCACGGCGCCTGCCGTGCAGAATGCCTACCGCGCGTTTGACGGCAAGCTGCGCCCGGATCTGCCTATGGTGGATACGCCGTACAGCCGCGTTCGTAACCGCGGATAGGGTAGAGCGCGGACGGCATTGCTGACGGGCCGTCCGCGCTCACCATCAACTGCATAAGCTGTGCCTTTAGCCCCGACTCAATCGCGAGCCGGGGCCTTTTGTTTGAAGCGGAAACTGCATCCCAGAATTGGCGCTCAGAATGGGACGCTTTCCCAGTGGC
>CAKUCJ010000023.1 GCA_934643435.1 uncultured Collinsella sp. | reverse complement strand
CTTGCGATGTGCCGGCAGAGGTGTGGCCGGCGGTCGATCTGGTCTGCCCCAACGAGACCGAGTGCCAGGCGCTGACGAGTGTCCTGCCTACAGACGACGCAAGCTGTGCGGCCGCTCTCGAGGCGCTGCTCGCCAAGGGTGCCTCAGCCGCGGTCATCACGCTGGGCGGCGCCGGTTCGGTTACGCTCGGCGATGATGGCGAGCCGCTGCGCATGCCGGCGCTTTCGAGCACGGTAGTCGACACGACGGCCGCGGGCGATACGTTTATCGGCGCGCTTGCAGCGGCCCGCCTGGAGGGCTTGCCGCTCTTTGAGTGCATGGCCGCAGGTGCCCGTGCCTCGGCGGTGACGGTGTCGCGTTTGGGCGCGCAGCAGTCGATTCCCACGCGCGCCGAAGTTGAACATTGGTTTGGTTAAACGATTGAGACGGAGAAGCGGAGTAGAACAATGGCAACCAAGAAGCTGATCCTTGATCTGGATATGGGCGTGGACGATGCGATGGCGCTCGCCTATGCCATCGCGAGCCCCGAAGTGGAGCTCGTCGGTATTACCACGTGCTTTGGCAACGTGCGCGTCGAGCAGTCGGCGCATAACTGCCTGGCGATGCTCGACCTGCTGGGTCGCCCCGAGGTGCCGGTGTACCTGGGCGCCGACCGACCCATCAAGGCGACCGAGCCCTATACGCCGCCGGCGTCCACCACGCTCATCCACGGCAAAAACGGCATCGGCGGCGCAAGCGTGCCCGCCTCGCCGTACGAGCCGGTGGGCGCGACGACGGCCGAAGGCAATGCAGCGGTCGATTACCTGATCGATGCCGCGCGCACTTACGGTCCCGACCTGGTCTATGTGGCGACCGGCCCGCTCTCCAACTTGGCACTGGCCCTGGAGCGCGATGCGGCGGCGATGATGGCTATCGGCCGCGTGGTCGTGATGGGCGGCGCCCTGACCGTGCCCGGCAACGTGAGCGCGGGTGCAGAGGCCAATATGGCAAGCGATCCCGAGGCGGCTGACGCCGTGCTGCGCTCGGGCCGCAAGCTCACCATGGTTGGTCTGGACGTGACGCATCGCGTGGTGCTGACGCGCCGCGACATTGCCGGTTGGACGGGCCCGGGCACCATGGCCGGTTGCGCGTTTGCGAGTATGGTCGAGCACTACATTGGCTCGTACGAGATGAACGCCCCTTACCTGGGCGGCTGCGCGCTGCACGATCCGCTTGCCGTTGCCGTGGCGATTGATCCCACGCTCGTGGGCGCGCTCGGTTGCAACTTGCGCGTCGACCTGCTCGGCGAGTATCGCGGCCGCACTATCTGCGACGAACGCCGCGTGGCCGACCCGGACAAGAGCGCCCTTGTGGCGCTAACCGTGGACGCCCCGCGCTTCCTCGCGGAGTTCAAGGCACGCATGGCTCACGTCTTGGGCTAAGTGCTTCCTACACCCCGTCTCAAGTAGCTAATTTGGGACGGGGCTTTTTAGCTACCTTGGGGGCTAAAATAGATAAATTGCATCGTTCCAAATGAGTGCATAATTGCGTAATTTATAGAACTAGCTGCTGTAAACGGATTAAACACCGTTTACAGCCTAAAAGCGACCGTTAACCAAATACTTGGCCTTGTCTGGAATTGTCTGTGTTTTCATGGACGGGATGGTCTGCCGATATTGACGTATCGGTGCAGAATCGGAGGCAGCATGAAAGAGTATTTTGGCATTGACGTGGGCGGCACGGCAGTTAAGTGGGCTGTGCTGGGCGAGGATTTTTCCATTCGCGAGCGGGGAAGCCTGCCGACTGATTTTGCTACGGCAGACGAAGCGGTCGAGGCCTTGGCCGGTCTTGTCGAGCCGTATCGTGACCGCGTGTCCGCCGTGGGCGTAAGTGCGCCCGGCGGCATCTATGAGGATGACGCAGACGGCACCATCCATCGCGGCGGCGCGCTCACCTACATGGACGGCTGTCCGCTGGGAAAGCTGCTGCGCGAGCGGTTTGACATGCCGGTGTCTGTTAACAACGACGGAAAATGCTGTGCGCTCGGCGAGTACGCGGCGGGCGCCCTCCGTGGATGCCGCATTGGCGTCGTGCTTGCTATCGGTACCGGTATTGGCGGCGGTATTGTCATCAACGGACACGTGCTTCGCGGCGCACATGGCTTTGCGGGCGAGTTTAGCTTCCTACGCAACGATGTGACGCAGCCTGCGTCGGGCGGCAGGATGTTTGCCGGCACAGGCGGCTGGCGTGCGCTGCGCGATCTCGTCGTGGCCGAGAAAGGTCTGCCCGCCGATGGAACGGTGGACGGCCGTCGCGTTTTTGAGTGGATCGAGGCCGGCGATACGGCGGCGCAGTGCGCGCTTGACTGCTATGCGCGCACGTTCGATGCCATGCTCGTAAACCTTCAGGCGGTGCTCGACCCCGAGGTGTTTGTGATCGCGGGCGGCATTTCTTGCCACCCCGAGCTCATCGATGCGCTTCGCGATCAGATGCCCGCAGCTCTTGCGGGCTATGAGGGCTTTCTTGCCGGCATCCCTGCGCCGCAGGTCAGGGCGGCCGAGCTCGGTAACGATGCTAACCTGTATGGTGCCGTGCAAGAAGCCATGCGCCTTTGCGAATAGCTACCGAGCAAATGCGCCCGTTGGGGGAATAGTCGGGCTACTTTGCTTGACAACAGGCTAAACTAGCTAATAAACATTTACTATTCTGTTTAGATTGAATTTGCGGTCGTTTAGTTGCCGAGCCACGGGGCGGTCAAGCCACGATGCTCGGCCGCGACCGATGCTAGGGGGAACGATGGCCAAAGCAAGCGTCCGCGAGATCAGCCGCATCACCGGTTTTTCGCCCGCAACCGTGTCCAATGCGCTCAACCGCAAGCGCAGCGTGAGCGAGGAGACCGCCAAGGTCATCCTGGAGTGTGCGCAGTCGCTCGGCTACCAGCAGTCGACGCAGCTCGAGAGCATCCAGTTTGTACTCGCGCGCAAGACGGGCGCCATCCTGGACGAGAGCACCTTCCACCCTGCGGTCATCGAGGGCGTGGAGCGCCAAGCGCGCCGCCACGGCATGAGTACGAGCTTTGTCTCGCTCGACTTTAGCGACCTGGACGCCGTACGTCCGCAGGTCGAGGGCCTCATCGCCGATCCGTCGGCCGCCATTGTGCTGATGGGTACCGAGCTGGGCGAGGAGGACTACGCTCTGTTTGCCAACGCCGCCGCCCACCTGATTGTGCTCGATGGCTGGAGCGACCGACAGTACTTCGATGCCGTGGTCATTGCCAACACCGATTCGGTGCTGCGTGCCGTGGATTACCTTATCGAGAAGGGTCACAAGCAAATCGGCTACCTAGCAGGCGACCTGCGCATCCGCAATTTTAAGGACCGCGAGCGTGGCTATCGCCAAGCGCTTGAGGACGCGGGCCTTGAGGCCAATCCGGCATGGCGCGTCACCCTGGGCACCACGCTCGAGGGCGCCTATCGCGACATGGGTGCTTGGCTCGATACGGTCTCGCACGACGATCTGCCGACGGCTTTCTTTGCCGAGAACGATGTGCTTGCCGTGGGTGCTATGCGTGCGTTGAGTGAGCATGGCATTCGCGTGCCCGAAGATGTCTCGATGATTGGCTTCGACGATCTTTCCGTGGGAGCCTTCTCCAACCCGCCGCTCACCACGGTGCATGTTCCCAAGCACGAGGTGGGCGAGATCGCGGTGCGCCGCCTGGTGGGCAATATCCGCAATCCCAAGAGTTACACCTGCAAGACGGCCGTGTCGACCTATTTTGTCGAGCGCCAGAGCGTGCGCGAGCTCTAGGCAGAACGGCGCTTGATGAGCGATGCCCCCAGCTCGATCTTGAGCGGGTGGTGTTCGGCCTCGTCGATAATCTCGACGAGGCGCCGTGCGGCGATGGCGCCCATATACTCCGAAGGAACATTGAGCGTGGTCAGTTGTGGCTGCACGTAGGTTCCGCCGGCGTTGTTGTCGAAGCCGACGATGCGTACGTCATCGGGCACGCGATAACCACGCTCGATAAAGGCCTTCATGGCCCCAATAGCTATATCGTCAAAGACAGCGACGTAGTTTTGGACGAGGGGTTCGCCCGAATCAATAATGTCGAGCATGCCGGCGTATGCCTCATCTGGGGCGACGGCGAGCTCGTGGATGGTGCCGAACTTTTCCGAGCCTGATAGCTGACCGATGGCGTGCTCGTAGGCGAAGCGCCGTTCGGTGAAGTTGCCCACGGTAACGGGCGTCGTTAACAGCCCGGGGACAGATCCATACTTCGAATGCAGGTACTGCACGGCTAGCATCATGCTGGCGGCATTGTCGATCTTGACCGTATCGACCCCAGCGCTCATGCATGAGTCCAACAGCAGCAGAGGACAGTCCAGCGATGCAAACGGCATAAAATCCGACTCGAACATCTCGGTTGCAAGGATGATGACACCATCGTATTGCGCTTCGGCGATGTCGGCGATCTGTTGCTGAGTGTTTTCGAACGGCGAGTAGTTCACCAGCGAAAACGAGAATCCCGCGTGCCTAAGGGTACCCTCGACTCCGGCGAGCATATCGGCGAAGAAGGGGGTCGTAAAGATGCGGCGCCGGTTAAAGGCAACCAAGGCAACGGTTCCGCTCTTTTGGCGCTCGAACTTAATCTTACTAAAGTCGTAACCTAGAGCTTCGGCGGTGCTCAGTACCAGCTGCCGTGTTTTTTTGCTTACGCCGCGTCGATTGTTAAGTGCAAGGGAAACGGCCGCTGCCGAAATTCCCAGCTGGTCAGCGATTTGTTTTGCAGTAACGGCCATGGTGGTTCCTAACGTTTGTGAACTTACCATGAGCTTAACACCAGGCTGTTTATTAAGCTAAATAATTAGTAACTCAACTTAAGAATCAATAGAAGTTAAGTAGCGTCCCCAGTAGAGTCTGTCTCAGCAAACGCAACAGCAAGGGGGACGAGATGATCAGCGGTATTTTTGAAATGCCCATTACGGATGAGAGCTATCCGTTTTCGAGCGCCGAGCGCTACTGTCATCTGAGTGCAAAGGATTACGTCGAGCGCGAGTATCGCGTTGACGGTACCGCCAACGTGTATCGCACCGCCGACGAAGACGGCGGTGTGGAGGTCATGACTGCCGACGCCCCTTATTCCAATCGGATCGTTGTTCGTGCTCCGAAAAATCCGGCGCAAGCGAGTGGCAATGTGGTCGTGGAGATCATCAATCCCACATCGTTTATGGAAATCGAGCGCATGTGGATTCTGGGTCACGGCGAGTTTGTGCGCTCTGGCGATATCTATGTGGGCATTACCAGCAAGCCCAACACCATCGCCAAGCTCAAGGAGTTCAACCCCGACCGCTATGCCTTTATGAGCTGGGCAAATCCGACCCCCGAGCGTCCGTTTAATTTTGATCCGGTCGATCTTGAGCGTGGCGGCGCGCTTCCCGATATGGACCTTACCTACGAGACGGGCTTGTTTTGGGACATGCTGACCGACCTTGCGTGGCTCTTGCGCGGAGACTCCGACCTTAACCCGATCCGCGACTATCCTCGCCAGGCAATTTGCCTTACAGGATGGTCTCAGTCCGGCGCCTATCTGTTCCGCTACCTCAACAGCTTTGCCTACCGCAAGGACGCGCGCCGCGACGGTCGCGTATTTGACGGATACCTGTCTGGTGGCGGCATCCATTCGCTGTGCATCCCCGTGAACCAATACGAGAGCAACCGAGGGTATGCGCATCACCTGTTGCGCGTCGAGCACGTCGAAGAGCCGTTTATCGCGCTTCAGACCGAAAGCGAAAACGGCCGCTTTGAGAGCTGGCGCACGCTTATGCCCGATAGCGACGATCCCGATTTTAAGTACCGGCTGTACGAGGTGACAGGCGCCTCCCACGACACACAGTGGAGCTATGTCGACTATTACCAGGACGACGAGGACCTTAAGCGTATCGACCACCTTCCGGTGTATGTCGGCAAGCATGCCGAATCAAACGCCTACCCGTCGCAGTATCTCTTCCACGCTGCCTTCCGCAACCTGTTTCGTTGGGTTCGCACGGGGGTGGCTCCGGCAACATGCCCGCGCATCGAGCTGGATACGAACGGCGAGAACGTCAAGGATGCCCTGGGCAACACCAAGGGCGGCCTTCGCACCTGCCTGCTCGAGCATCCGTTTGCCCGCTACTCCAATACGAGTCTGGTGGAGCCGGGCCAGGGCACGGTCGATAAGACGAGCGACAAGGACGGCCTGTTTGGCCACATGGAGTCGTTCTCGGCATCGATGCTCAAGGAGCTGTACGGATCGCTCGAAAACTACCGCGCCCTGTGCGAGCGCGATACGGCGATTGAGGTGTTGCAAGGCTTTGTCTGTGCCGAAGACGCCCAAGCGATCGTTGACTTTGCCGTGAGGTCCGCGAGCGAGCGGGGACTGAACTAGTAGGTATTAAGACCGGAGAGGGGTCTGTAATGGATACGACGTTGAACCAAGATGTTGTTGCCGAGATTTGGCGTCCGGTTGTCCTGACGTTTGAGAGCGCCTGCTCGTTCGATAATCCATTTTTGGATGTTGAGATTTGGGCAGAGTTTGCCGGACCGAGCGGCAGGGTGGTCCGTCGTGAGGCCTACTGGGATGGCGACCGTACCTATCGCGTTTCGTTTGCCCCGACCGAGTTGGGTGCCTGGAACTATGTCATCGAGGCCCCCGAGCAGACCGGTCTTAACGGCCGCGCGGGCCGCATCAACGCCGTGCCCTACACGGGCGAGCTCGACCTGTACCGCCACGGTTTTATCCGTGTTGCGGACAATCCGCATCTGTTTGCCTATGCGGATGGTACGCCGTTCTTTTGGCTGGGCGACACCCATTGGGAGTTTGCCTATCGCGAGAGCTGGGATAAGTCGAACCATCCTGGCATGACGAGTCAGTTTTGCGGCATGGTCGATCTTCGTGCCAAGCAGGGCTTTACCGTCTATCAGACCAACCTGCGTTCGGACATGGGCGCGGCCGACCGTTATTGGATTGACGGCGGCATGCCCAAGGGCGCAGAGGACCTGCCCAACGTTGCCTTTTACCAGCAGGAACTCGACCGCCGCATGGCTTATATCGCCGATGCGGGTTTGGTCAACGCGCTTGGCCAGTCGTGGGCGTTTTCCATTCGCGGCGAGCACGGCGTAGAGCATCAAAAGCACCTGGCCCGCTATCTGGTAGCGCGCTACGGTGCGTACCCGATGGTGTGGACGCTTGCCGGCGAGGTTGCCGGATACGGCGAGGAGAACCGCGCGGCCTTCTTGGAAGGCTGGCGCGAGGTTGCCTTGGAGATTGAGGCCCGCGATGGCTATGGTCACCTGGCGACAGCGCACTATACCAACGAGCGCCCCTTTGCCGATTACTACCAGGACGAGCTCTGGATGGACTTTACGCTCAACCAGGCCGGCCATGGCGACTACCTCATTAAGGCGAGCGATTACTATGACTATCTTGCCAAGTATGGCGACAAGCCCTTTGTAGAGGGTGAGGCGCTCTATGAGTTTTGCTCGACGCTCGAGGAGATGGGCACACGCCTATGCACTGCAGACATGTTGCGCCGCGTGGCGTATATCTGCATGCAGGCGGGTGGTGCCGGCTATACCTACGGTGCCCAGGGAATCTGGGACAACGTGTGGGAAAGCCCCAAAGAACTCGACCCCTTTATGGCGATCTTCAACCGTTTTGGCATTACGTGGGCCCAGGCGGTAGATGGAGAGGGCGCGGTCCAGATGGGCTACATGCGCTCTTTCTACGAAGACAATCACTTCTGGGAGCTTGCTCCCTACGAAACCGTCGATGCGGGCAACTTGTTTGCCAACAAGGCTCCGTTGGTAACTGCCAACCAGGACCTTTCGCGCATCGTCGCGTACTTTGGCGATACCGTGCGCCGAAAGCTTGCTATCGAGGGCGTGCCGACGGGCGCTGCCTATGCGAGCCGATGGTTTAACCCTCGCACGGGCGCATACCGTGGTGGCGAGGACATCCTTGCCGCCACGGACAGCATCACCCTGCCTGATAAACCCGAGGTTGGAGACTGGCTCCTCACCCTCGAGCGCAAGGCATAACCATATTTTTCTTTGGTCATAGGCGGGAAAGAGTCGGCCGCAATTTCCCGCTTGACAACTACGTGAACCGTTAAGAGAGGATCAGTGGACACGAAATGAGCGTTCTCGATTCGATGCAGGGCTTCCTCGAGAAGCATGTGGGCCCCATTGCCCACAAGGTGAGCAGCTTTAAGGTCGTAAAGGGTCTTATGTCCGGCATGATGTCGACCATGCCCGTTACGTTGGGCGTGGCGCTGCTGTCTATTATCAACGGACTGCCGATTCCGCCGCTGCAGGCGTTCCTTACCAGCACCGGCATGTCGGCAACGATTAGCGATGTGCTGGTCGTTACCATGAACCTCGGCGCCATCTACATGTGTGCCTCGGTCTCGTACGCCTACGGCAAGGTGCTTGAGAACAAGGGCCTTACGTCGACGGTTGCGGCCATCGGTGTCTTGCTCCTCCTGATCCCGCTGGGTCATGCCGAGGACGGCTCCACGTTTATCGCCACCAGCTATCTGGGAAGCTCGGGTCTGTTCGTGGCGCTGCTCGTGGCACTGATCGTGCCCAAGGCGCTCAACTTCCTTATGAAGCATATGGCTATTCCCATGCCCGATTCCGTCCCGCAGTTTGTTACCGATTCGCTGTCTCCGATGTTCTGCGCCATCGTCATCTTCACCACGGCTGCTCTGGTTAAGTGGGGCATGGGCATGACGAGCTTCGGCGATGTCTTTAACCTCATCAACAGCACCATTGCCACTCCCGTTATGTTCCTGGGCTCCAGCCCCTGGGCCGTTGTCATTTACTTTACGCTGTGCAACCTGCTGTTCTTCTTTGGTATCCACCCCAGCGTCCTGATGGGCGTGTACATGCCGGTTATCCAGGCCTGCGCTCTTGCCAACACCGAGGCATTCGTTGCCGGCCAGCCACTGCCGTACCTGTCGTTCATCATCATGTTCTCTGTCGGTTCTGTTGACGCCCTTGGCATGGAGCTTGCGCTGCTCACGGCCAAGTCCGAGCGCTACAAGGCCCTCTCCAAGATTGCCCTGGTGCCCGCACTCTTCAACATCTCCGAGCCCATCATCTTCGGTACGCCCATTGCCATGAACCCTTATATGTTCATCCCCTACATCCTGCTCAAGCCCGTGGCCTGCATTGCTGCCGCCGTCGGCCTGATGCTCGGTCTGGGCAATGCATTTAACCCGACCATTTCCATGCCGTTTGTCGTGCCGCTGCCCATCAGCAACTTCTTTACGGGCGGCATTGGCCTGGTCGCAATCGTCCTCGCCGCAATCCTGCTGGTCGGACTGCTGTTTATCCCGTTCGTCAAGATGGCCGATAAGGAGGCACTGGCCGAGGAAGCTGCTGCAAAGGCTTCTGCCGAGTAGGTCATTGTCCACAAGTTCGAAGGTTCGGTCGATCGCGTTGATCGCCGAAACATATAAGTCCCTGTGAGGGGTTACAGGAAAGGAACTGCAATGAAAAACATCGTTCTAATGTGCGCCGGCGGCATGTCCACGAGCATCATCATGAAGAACATCAAGAAGGCTGCTGACGCCGAGGGTCTGGAGTGCGAGGTCTCCGCCCACGCCGTCAACGAGGCCGCGACCATTGGCCGCAATGCCGACTGCATCCTGCTTGGGCCGCAGGTTGGCTATGCCAAGGACGAGGTCTGCGCCGCATGTCCCGAGGTGCCGGTGGGCGTGATCCCCATGACCACCTACGGCATGATGGACGGCGTTAAGGCGCTAGCCCAAGCCAAGGAACTGATGAGGCTCTAAGCATGACGACAGAAGAGATTCAGCTTCAGAGCTTTCAGATCATTGCAGGCGTCGGCTGCGCGCGTAGCTGCTATATCGATGCGATTCACCTGGCCCGCGACGGTAAGTTCGAAGAGGCCGAGGCAAAGATCGTCGAGGGCCAGCAGCATTATGCCGAGGGTCACGCGGCTCACGGCGGCCTTGTCCAGCAGACGGCTGCCGGCGAGGACCTGAGCATCGACCTTTTGGTCGTCCATGCCGAGGACCAGCTTATGAGTGCCGAGGGCTTTGGCATCCTTGCCAAAGAGTTCGTGGACGTCTATCGCAAGATGGGCGCGTAGCCACGGACTTTGCTGCCGGCTTATCACCGTGGGTGGTGTACTCGCGGTAACAGGGCGGTGTTGATTCGTTTACATACATGTGCGGATAGGGAGGGCCCTTCGGGGCCCTCTTTTTGTTCCCCTTGTATGTTCAGTTTGTTTACATACCGTTTAGGCTGATTTCTCTACCGTTTACGGGTATTTCGCGTTACACTTCTAAACAGAAGAGTAAAACATTTAGTAAACAGAACAAAACGAAACATGCGTCTGTTTACTGAACATGTGACTAGGGGAGGACGTA